>DIHF01000003.1 GCA_002420015.1 Micavibrio sp. UBA5703 | reverse complement strand
CGCGCCGCCGCGCCGCCGTATTTCCCGTCGCCCAGAATCGGGCATTCAAGGACCAGCGCCGCATGCGCCCTGATCTGGTGCGTCCGGCCCGTACGCGGCCAGAAGGCCATAAAGGCGGCCCTGTCCATCGCATGCTCCAGCACCTTATATTCCGTCGTCGCCTTTTTGCCTTCCTTATGGTCGATGCGCATTTTCTCCTTGCCCTCGCCGCCTGCCTTGGCCAAAGGCGCCCGGATGGTGCCTTCATGCACTTCGGGAACCCCGACCGTCAGGGCAAAATAGATTTTCTTGATGTTGCGCCCCTTGAAAATCGCGCCAAGCTCCTTGGCTGCCTTGGCGCTGCGGGCCAGCAGCAGCACGCCGCTCGTGTCCTTGTCCAGCCGGTGCACAAGGCGCGGCCGCACGCCCTTGTCGTTGGTCAGACCATCCAAGAGGCCATCGACATGCCGCTTCATATTCGTGCCTCCCTGCGTGGCAAGGCCGGGCGGCTTGTTCAGGGCGATAACATCCGCGTCCTCGAAAATCACCAGTGACCTGATATATTTTACGTCCTGTGGGCTTAAGGCCGGTTTTTCTTTGGTTTCGGGTTTGCGCCCCTTCTTTTCCGCAAGCGGCGGAATTCGAACCTCCTGCCCGGATTTCAGGCGCATGTCGGGCTTGGCGCGTTTGCCATCGACACGCAAATTACCTTTACGCATCAACTTTTGCGCCAGCACATAAGGCATTTCCGGCACATGCTTTTTAATCCAGCGGTCAAGGCGCTGGCCGTCATCGTCTTCGGAAACTGTGAGGATTTGCACGCCGCTCATGATGCCACTCCGCGCACAAGGATCATGGCGGCAAACAGCGCCGCGATGGACAAAACGACCGAAGCCATAATATATCCGCCCGCCGCCATCAGCGCGCCGCGCTCATACAGGACGGAAACATCAAGGGTAAAAGCCGAAAAGGTCGTGAAAGCCCCAAGGAACCCAGTCACGAGGAACAATTTCACCTCCTGCGGCGGTTGCCAGAGATGGGCAAAAACGGCAACCAGCAAGCCCATAACAAAAGACCCGGCCACATTGACCGTCAGCGTACCCCAGGGAAAATCCGTCCCCCAAATGTGCGCGGCCACGACGTTCACGCCATGACGCATAACCGCACCTAACGCCCCTCCGGCGGCTATCGCCCCTATTGTGCTTATCATCGTAACCTCTTACTCTCCCTTGTCATTCTGAGCGCAGCGAAGAATCTCATCTGTAATAAAGGAGATCCTTCACTTCGTTCAGGGTGACAAAAATATCACTAAAGCGACGGACATGCTCAAACGCCTAACTAACACACAACAAGGACTTGTTCTAGCACTTACAGGCTATTCCGCCTTTGCCGTGTCGGACAGTTGTGTCAAATGGCTGACGGACTTCTACTCGATTTACCAGATTATCGCCATCGATACTTTGCTGGCCGGGCTTATGCTGCTGGCCTTTTCAGGCCGCCTCGGCGGGTTGGCCAGCCTGAAAGACTCCGCCAATACGAAACTGCATATTCTGCGGATCGTTTTGAATTTCGCCGTCAACATCCTGATGGTTTACTGCCTCTCGTTCCTGCCGCTGGTTACCATTTACACGGCGGTTTTCACCAAGCCGTTTCTGGCCGTCCTGATTGCCATGCCCCTTTACGGGGAAAAGGTCGGGCTGCACCGCTGGATCTCGATCATCATCGGATTTGCCGGAATTATACTGGCCTTCCAGCCCTGGCAGAACGGGATAGGGCTAGATTTTCTGTTGCCCTTCGGCCTTACTTTCCTTATTGCACTTTTGTTCGTACTCTCGCGCTCTTTGAAAAACGCAAGCATTCTGGCCACCGGGTTTTATCCGATCTTCGGCGCATTCGTCCTCACCCTGCCGCTAGCGGTTGCCGACTACGCCCCGGTCGCCCTCTGGCACTGGGCCGTGCTTGGCCTTTCAGCGATGGGAGTGGCCGCCGGAATCACTTGCGTGTCCATGGCGTTCCGCAAGGCCGATGCGGGCCTCGTTTCGCCCATGATGTATTCCGAGATGATTTGGGCGCTGGTTCTGGGGTATTTCATATTCTCCGAAACCCCCGGCATGTGGATGCTTGTCGGCGCGGCAATTATCATCGGCGGCGGAATTTACCTCATTGAAAGCGAACGCAGGAAAGTGTAGGCTCGCTTAATGTTTGAATGGGTAACCGATCCGGCCATATGGGCCAGTTTTTTGACCTTGTCGGTGTTGGAAATCGTCCTTGGCATCGACAATATCATTTTCCTTTCCATCATTTGCGGCCGACTGCCCAAGGCCAAGCAGGCTTTCGCCAGAACGGTCGGGCTTGCGCTGGCACTTGTCATGCGCGTTCTGCTGCTGGGACTTATCGCCTGGATCGCGCACCTGAAATCCACATTGTTCACCATTCTGGGGCAGGATATCTCCTGGAGCGATATTATCCTTATCGGCGGCGGCCTGTTCCTGCTTTACAAGGCAACGATGGAAATCCACCATGAAATGGAAGGAAAGCACGAGGAAGAAGCCAAGCCGAAAGCCAACATGATGGCCATGGTCATCATGCAGATCGTCGCCATCGACCTCGTTTTCTCTCTGGATTCTATATTTACCGCCGTGGGTATCGCCGAGCATATCCCTGTCATGATCGCCGCCATTTGCGTGGCCATTGCCGTGATGCTGTTTGCTTCCGGCCCGGTCAGCGATTTCGTCAACGAACACCCCACCGTCAAGATGCTGGCGCTGGCGTTTTTGATTCTGGTCGGCGTCGTGCTGGTCGCCGACGGGCTGGACTTCCATATCCCGCGCAATTACCTGTACTTTGCGATCGCCTTCTCGCTGGGCGTTGAATCGCTTAACCTCGTCACAGCAAAAAAGCAAAGAAAAAAGAAAAAGGCGAAGTAAGCCGGTTTACGCTTTTTTCCGGCGCAGGCTTTCCCAATACTCAAGCCGCTTTTTGATCTCGCGCTCAAAACCGCGTTCGGGCGGGTTGTAGAATTTCTCCCGCTTCATGGCATCGGGGAAATAATTCTGGCCGGAAAACCCTTCCGGCGTGTCGTGATCGTATTGATACCCCAGGCTATACCCCTCCGCCTTCATCAACTTTGTCGGTGCGTTCATCGCATGTTTGGGCGGCATCAGGGAACCTGTCTCTTGCGCGGCGCGCTTGGCCGCCTTGAAAGCCATATAACTGGCGTTGGATTTGGGCGCGCAGGCCAGATAGGTGCAGGCTTGCGCCATCGCCAGTTCGGCCTCCGGCAACCCCAGACGCTCATAGGCATCCCAAGCCGCAATCGCCAGCGGCAGCGCCTGCGGATCGGCATTGGAAATATCTTCCGAAGCCACGCACAGCATCCGCCGCAGGATATAGGCCGGATCTTCCCCGCCCGCCAGCATCCGCGCCATCCAGTACAGGGCCGCATCAACATCGCTCGCCCGCAGGGATTTGTGAAAGGCGCTGATAAAGTTGAAATGCGCCTCATCCCCCTTGTCGTAAAGCGGGGCGCGGCGCTGCACCAGCTTGAGAAGATCCTCAACACCCAACAAATCCCCTCCCCCTTGAGGGGGAGGGTTAGGGTGGGGGTGCAGGACTGAAGAAAACACATGATCCGCGTTTCCCTTGCGGCGCGTGTCAACCCCAACCGAAGTATCCCACCACCTCAGCCACCCACGG
>DIHF01000059.1:12284-28423 GCA_002420015.1 Micavibrio sp. UBA5703 | reverse complement strand
TCCCGCCAATACAAGGATGGCGAAGTTCTGGTTATCCGCTATGAAGGGGCCAAAGGCGGCCCCGGCATGCGGGAAATGCTCTCCACAACCGCGGCCCTTTACGGGCAGGGGACGGGCGGCAAGGTGGCCCTGATTACGGATGGGCGTTTTTCAGGCGGCACACGCGGTTTCTGCATCGGCCATGTCGGGCCGGAAGCGGCCATGGGCGGCCCCATCGGATTGCTGAAGGACGGTGACATTATTCGCATAGACGCCGAAAAGGGAACCCTGGATGTGAAGCTCGGCGCCGAAGAGCTTGAAAAACGGAAGAAAAATTGGGTTCCATGTGAAACAAATTACCAGTCAGGCGCTCTATGGAAATATGCGCAGCAGGTCGGCCCGGCCCGTGACGGTGCGGTCACTCACCCCGGCGCCAAGGCCGAGACGCATACGTTTGTGGATCTGTAAAATACGGCATTTTATCTAGTTTTTTCATATACTAATAAGCCTCTTTTAACCGGTTTTGTGGTAGGATCGAAATTGGCGGTTCACTACTATTCATCATCGGTCCATGCATAAAAACGGCAAATTTAACAACCATTTTAAGATTCTGGCTGTGGTATCCATAGTCTTATCCACAGCCGTTTTCGGCTTTTCTGCACCGTCAACGGGTCAGTACATGGCCCCGGCTGCCGAGGACGCGCAGGGGGGTAAGCCGTCATTTTTGATGAAAACCTCGCTGGGCAGTGCCCTGAGCGCCGGACGTGTCGGCAAGGCCAAGTTTCACGACAGCAAAGCCATGCAGGTTTATTATTCAACCCGTGAAAACCGCCCGTACTGGGTGGGTGACAGCGGCCCGACGGGCAGGGCGGAAAAGTTTCTGGAAATTCTTGAAGCCTCATGGACGCACGGGCTGAACCCGCGCAAGTACCATACCGATGAAATCAGGGGGATGATTGAGCATCCGAATATGATGGAAAAGGCGGAGCTGGAGTTGCTTCTGACCGATGCTTTTATCCGCTATGCCCGCGATCTCAGCGGCATGCGTATAAGCCCGGAGGCTATGAAGCTTGATATGAAGGACTGGCGCGCCCCGATGGGAAGCGAAGATGTTCTTGGCTTTCTGGCCGAAGGCAAGAGTTTTGACCGGGTTATCAAGGATATCGAACCCAAAAGCCCGACATACAAAAAACTTCAAAAGGAACTGGTCCGTCTGGCGCAGGAAGATGTCGGCGCGTACGAACAGCATTTGCCGATCGTGTTCGGCGGTTTGATGAGGCCCGGCTGGGGCCATAAGGCGGTCCCCAAGCTGCGCGACCGCATGGGTCTGAAGCAGCCGGAAAAAAACAAGATGGTGTACGACGATGAACTGGCCGCCGCCGTTATGAAATTTCAGCGCGAAAACGAACTTATGGCGGACGGGGTGATCGGCGATAAAACGCTTCAGCTTTTGAACCGCACCAAGCACGACAAGATGCTTCAACTGATTGCGAATATGGAGAGGTTGCGCTGGTCCGAAGGCGAAAAGCCGGACCGGTTTATCGTTGTCAATATTCCTTCCGCGACCCTGTGGGCGCTGGATCAGGGGCGGGTCAAGTTGGAGATGCCCGTCATCGTCGGCAGCCCGTGGCGCCGGACTCGCTCGTTTTCAACGGAAGTCACAGGGGTTCGCCTGAACCCCAAATGGACCGTTCCGCCGACCGTCAAAATTTTCGATATCGTTCCCAAAATTCAGGAAGACCCGAATTTTCTTGTCGATAAAGGTATGGAATTGATTAAGGGGTACGGCAGCGAAGCCCGAACGCTCGACCCGTCCTCGATAGACTGGAATACGATTTCAAAAGCGGAACTGAGCAAGATCCGCTTCATCCAGACACCGGGCGAGCATAACCCGCTGGGCCGCGTGCGCATCCTGATGCCCAATGAATACAACATGTATCTTCACGATACCAATCACCCGGAACTTTTCGACAAGCCCGAGCGCGCCGTTTCATCCGGTTGCATGCGTATGAAACACCCCGAAAAGGTTGCAAGTTTTGTGATGGACGGATATCAGGGCTGGGGCGAAAACCTCATGAGTGAGGTTTTTTCCGCCGGTAAGGAAACGGATTTTGATATCGTAAAGCCTGTCAAAGTTTACGTATTGTACTATACGGTCTGGATCGGCGATAAAGGCCAGATTGTCTATGGATCGGATGTGTACAACTATGACAGCAAGCTCATCGATGCGCTTGCCGGTATTGACGGCTACCACTTACCCGTGCACTATGTTGGCGGTAGCGGGAGAATTGCGACTCGTTCCGAGATTGCATATTCCCGCTGACCTTCCAACCGATTTAATCTCTCTTTGACACGCCGGGAAAATCTGTATAGAAACGCCTTCGCGTGTTTGTTAAGTCCTGCTGAGTTCCTAAACTGAAAAAGGTGTAAACATGCTGTTAGATGAGTTCGACATTCATGACGTTATCGAAGCGCCGAAGCTTGAGCGCCGAGATATTCTCAAGATGGGCTTGGCCGGAATGCTGGGCGCGATTGTGCCGCTGGCGCCGGTAAAAAGCGCCAATGCCATGTATGCCGAGCGCCGCGTCACGTTCCGCCACCAGCACACGGGCGAAAGCTTTTCCGGCGTTTACCGCGTCGGCAACAAATACATGCCGGCCGCTTTCGAGCGCCTGAATTACGTTCTGCGCGATTTCCGTACGGATGACGTGTTCCCGATGGACCCTCGCGTTCTGGACATCATCAGCATCCTTCAGGAAAAAACCGGAACCGACAAGCCGTTCGAGATTTTGTCCGGTTACCGCAGCCCGAAAACCAACGCTATGCTCCGCGGGGCCAGCACAGGTGTGGCGCGGAATTCGTTCCATATGTACGGCCAGGCCATCGACGTGCGCATGCCGGGTTATAACACCCGCAAGCTTTTTTCTCTGGCGCGGTCGATGCGCGCCGGCGGCGTCGGATTTTATCCGCGCAGCGATTTCGTCCATGTTGATACCGGCAAAATTAGAAGCTGGTAGCCAGTCACAGGAAGACACAAAGACACGAAGGTAGAGCGGCTTCCTGTTATAATGAAATAATTTTAAAATTTTTCTTGGTGTCTTCGCGCCTTTCTGTAAAAAGAGATTGGGATTTATCAATAATTCTGATTTTGATTGTAAACAGAAGGGATGCACGATGATTTTCGTCGGACTGGGCGCAAACCTGCCAAGCCGTTACGGCAGGCCGGAGCAAACCGTAAAGGCTGCGATTGCGGCTCTTGCGGCGGCTGGTGTGGAGATTGTCGCCACATCCGGTCTGTGGCGCAGCGCGCCCGTCCCGGTGAGTGACGATCCGTGGTACTGCAATGCCGTTGTGTCTGTCCGTACGGACATCACTTCCGGGGCGTTGCTGGAAGTCTTGCAGAATATCGAAAAAGATTTCGGGCGTGAGGATACGGCACGCAATGCCCCACGCGTGATCGATCTCGACCTTTTGGTTTTCAATAATGAAATTATCGACACGGAATCGTTAACGCTGCCGCATCCCCGTATGCATGAGCGCGCTTTTGTTCTTATCCCATTACGTGAAATCTCGCCGGAATGGGTACACCCGTTTATGAATAAAACAATTGACGAAATGCTCTCTGTTTTGGAGGGCGAGCAGAGGCTTGTGCCCGTCGCAGATGGTGCATAATGAGGGCAATCAAGGATCATGCGCTGGCGCATCTCTGGGCGGACAAGCCGGCCATTATGGGTGTGGTCAACGTAACGCCAGACAGTTTTTCCGATGGCGGGCAGTTTTTTAACCCTGAAAGAGCGATAGAGCATGGTCTCCGGTTGCTGGAGGAGGGGGCCGATATCCTGGACATCGGCGGCGAGTCCACCCGTCCCGGCGCTCAATCCGTTGATCTAGAAGAAGAAATCGACCGCGTGGTGCCCGTGATCGAAGGGCTGGCAAAATCTGCGCGATATATTTCCATTGATACAAGACATGCCGCGACCATGCGCGCAGCCTTAAAGGCCGGTGCAAATATCATAAACGATATCAGTGCATTGGAAGACGATATTGAAAGCATCGCCGTTGCGGGCGCGGCGAAAGTGCCGGTTTTTCTCATGCACAAGCAGGGAACGCCGCAAAATATGCAGGACAATCCACGTTATAACAACGTAGTAGAAGATATTTTTAAGTATTTACAACAGCGTATAAATGACTGCGAAACGCACCGTATCGCGCACACGATGGTAGTCGCCGATCCCGGAATTGGATTTGGCAAAAATACTGAAGATAATCTTGCAATGCTTGGAAATATAAAGAGATTTCATGATTTGGGCGTTCCGGTGATGATTGGGGTTTCCAGAAAAAGTTTCATCGCGAAAATTTCAAAAAACGAGCTGCCGCAGGACCGGATTCCGGGGTCGCTTTCCGCCGCGCTGTGGTGTCTCTCGCAAGACGTACAGTTTTACAGAGTCCATGATGTCGCGGCGACGCGGCAGGCTTTCCGTATTTATGAGTCGATCGCCTCGACGGCTTCGTGAAAGAGTACGGCTGTTTTTCGTATGATCCGGCCATTCACTTTATGGCAAGGGTCGTGCTGCCAGACCTGCCACGGGAATTTTTCCCGGGACGGGTTAGGCTCAAACTCGTACAGGTGGCAATTCTGGAAAAGATGTTTGGCGCGGATGCCGTACAATTTCCCTAAGGCTGCGAGCACGCCGCCGTGACAGACAACTAGCACTGAATGGTCGTGATTTTCCAGAGCGCGTGTCAGGCCGCGCCGGATGCGCCCGCAGAAATCCGCATGGGTTTCACCGCCCGGCGGATCGCAAAGATCCTCAAATATCGGGGTGCAGTCTTCATACGAAGCGCCCTCGAACGATCCCACATGCATTTCCGCCAGATCGGCATCCTCATATATGTGCGCGCCAAGCGATTCATTGAGGATATGCGCCGTATCCCGCGCCCGCGAAAGATGGGAATGGATGATGGTTTGCGGCTTGATGGCCAGAGATTCCAGTACCGTATGGACACTCCGTGCCTGCCTGCGTCCCAGTGGCGTCAGGGGCGAATCCGTGCTGCCGGCCATGACGCGGGCTTCGTTGGCTTCGGTCTGTCCGTGGCGGATCATGTAAAAATGTTTCGGTGGAAGCATGGTTATAATATTATCAATGGTGCAGACATTTTCTCAAGCGCAGAAACGATGCTTTGTGCGGCGAGAATGGATGTTTTGGGGTTGGCCGGATCGGGCAAGTTATCCACAAAGGCCCTTATCGTGGAATGATTACCCACAACAATAATTTCATGACTGTTGCCCCGTGCCTCCGGGTCAGCCCAGATCTCAACTTCGGTTCTTTCTGGCCCGATTCCGGCTAGACTGAGCGTCGCCGCGACGTTAACATTTGCCGGAAAGCCTTGTGCCGCTTCGATTGCGTTCCCTTTGAACAAAAGCGTCTTTTCAGTGACGCAGAAAAGGTCAATGCGTTGCTCAAGAACATAGGGTGCGCCGTTATAGCCTGTGGGTAATTTTGTGGATTTAATGGTGGCACTTTTTATGCCGCTGTGGATAAGTGAGCGTACGCCATCAAGCCCCGCCAGCGCCCCGGATGGCACGATAATACGGCTGGAGGATTTTTTGTGTCCTTCCAGTATTTCAGGGTAAATCAAAAGCGATGCGCTGCTGATAATAATAAGATCGCGGCTGCGTATGAAAACTTCAGCGGCCAGCGCCGGAACGGCCTTCGCGGGTAAGCATTCAATAATAAGATCTGATTTTTCTGCCAATGTGGCAAAATCGACAATTGGGACATTAAATTCCTGCGGCGGATTCATTTCGGCGGCGCAGACAAGCTCGTAGCCATCAATACCCTTAATGAGTGCCCGTGCTACCGTGGAGCCTATGGCCCCCAGACCCGCTATGCCGACTTTAATTGTCATGTTGTTTGCTTCTGGTTTTTATAACTGAACCGGGCCATACTCTTGCCATGGAACTCTGGCAGGATCAAGGGATCGTATTGGCGGCACGCCCCCACGGCGAAGGCGGTGCGGTGGTATCGCTGCTGACCCAAAATCAGGGTCGTCATGCCGGATACGTACGCGGCGCGCATTCGTCTAAAATGCGTGGAACGCTTGAATCCGGTAATCTTGTCGACGTGCGCTGGCAGGCGCGGGTAGAGGGTAATCTTGGGTCACTGAGCCTCGAACTGGCGCAAAGCTTCGCCCCGCGCTTCATGCAGGACCCGCTCAGGCTGGCGGCGCTGCAATCGGCTTGTGCATTATGTGATGCGGCCTTGCCGGAACGAGAGGGGCATCCCGGGCTTTTTCATGGATTATTGGCACTCTTTGAGGCGCTCGAAAGTGATATTTGGGGGGCGGCTCTTGTGATGTGGGAAATCGCTTTTTTGAAAGAGCTGGGTTTTTCCCTCGATTTCAGCAAATGTGCAGGCGGCGGTCCGGCCGACGATCTGGCCTATATGAGCCCCAAAACAGGCCGCGCCGTGAGCCGCAAAGCCGCAGAGCCTTATAAGGACAAGCTTTTGGCGTTGCCGGATTTTTTAAAACCCGGCGGCAGCGACAGCACGGCCGATGAGGTTTTAACGGGCTTGCGACTGACCGGGTTTTTTCTGGAGCATTGGGCTTTCGCGCACCATACCAAGGGCGTGCCGCAGGCGCGACTGATGTTTCAGGAGAGGTTTGAAAAAGGGTTAAATATCGATATTCGCAAGGCCGTTTAAAAAACCACGGATGTACGCAGATAAACGCGGCTGTAAAATGGCAGTCTGTGTGTATCCGTGTACATCTGTGGTTTAAAAACTAAAAAACACTTGGCTTTCTGGCTGCCTTGGCGTTAATAAAGTCTCCATGGGCAGAAAAGAATCCATCGTAGAACAGCAAATCGTCGATCAGCCTTTCGGGGAGATATTATCGGAAAAATATCTTTCCTATGCGCTCTCGACCATCATGAGCCGTTCGCTGCCTGATGTGCGCGACGGCCTCAAGCCCGTGCACAGGCGTTTGCTTTATGCGATGTACCAGCTCAAGCTGAACCCCGATACCAGCCCGAAAAAATCGGCGCGGGTTGTCGGGGATGTTATCGGTAAATTCCACCCGCACGGCGATGTGGCGGTGTATGACGCGATGGTGCGTCTGGCGCAGGATTTCGCGCAGCGTTATCCGCTGGTCGATGGGCAGGGAAATTTCGGAAACATCGACGGCGATAACGCTGCCGCCATGCGCTATACCGAAGCCCGCCTGACGGACGTGGCATTGCTTTTGCTGGATGGTATCAACGAAGATGCCGTCGACTTTCGCCCGACCTATGATGGGTCGGAAAATGAACCGATTGTGCTCCCCGGAGGTTTCCCTAATTTACTGGCGAATGGCTCAAGCGGCATTGCCGTCGGTATGGCCACCAACATCCCGCCACATAATATTGTTGAGCTGTGCGAGGCGATGGAGTTGATGCTGGAAAAAGACGCCAGCGTCAAGGAACTCGCCAAAATCGTCAAGGGGCCGGACTTCCCGACGGGCGGTGTACTCGTTGAAGGCAAAGCTGAAATTCTTAGCGCCTATGAAACCGGCAAGGGATCGTTCCGCACCCGTGCAAGATGGAAGCAGGAAGAACTGCCGCGCGGCCTGTGGCAGATTGTGGTTACAGAAATTCCATATCAGGTTCAAAAATCAAAACTGGTCGAGCGCATTGCCGAGCTGATTAATTTACGCAAGCTGCCGATGCTCGAGGATGTACGCGATGAAAGCGCGGAAGACATAAGGCTTGTACTTGTGCCCCGGAGCAAGACCGTCGAGCCGGAATTGCTGATGGAGGCGCTCTTCCGCCACACCGATCTGGAGACGCGTTTTGGTCTCAACATGAACGTCCTTGATAAGGGGATCGTACCCAAGGTCATGAATCTCAAGGAAGTTTTGCAGGCCTGGATGGAGCATCAAAAAGAGGTCCTGGTGCGTCGTTCGCACCACCGCCTCGAAAAAGTTCTCTATCGGCTTGAGGTGTTGGAAGGCTATCTGATTGTTTACCTTAACATCGACAAGGTCATCAAGATTATCCGCGAAAAGGACGATCCGAAAAAAGAGTTGATGAAGGCTTTCAAACTGACCGAAAATCAGGCCGAGGCTATTTTGAACATGCGTTTGCGCTCCTTGCGCAAGCTTGAGGAAATGGAAATCAGGACGGAGCACGACAGCCTTTCGAAGGAGCGCGATGAGCTGCAAAAGCTGATCAAGTCCGAGGACCGCCAGTGGACGCGCATCAAGAAGCAGATCAAGCAATTGAAAGAGGATTTCGGTGCCAACAGCGCTCTTGGTAAGCGCCGTACCATGATCGGCAAAACGCCCGCGCCGGTAGCGGTCGATCTGGACGAAGCATTGATTGAGAAGGAGCCTGTGACGGTGATCTGCTCGGCGAAGGGCTGGATCCGCGCCATGAAGGGCCACGGCCATAATCCGAAGGATTTCAAGTACAAGGACGGCGACCGGGGCAATTTTGTCATCGAGGTGCAGACCACGGACAAGTTGCTGGTGCTGGGCACCAACGGGCGGTTTTATACGCTGGCCTGCGACAAGTTGCCGCCGGGAAGAGGCTTTGGCGAGCCGCTGCGCCTGACGATTGACCTTGGCAACGATGCCGATATCGCCAATATTATGACCTTTGCGCCTGAAACGCGCATTCTGGTGGCCTCAACGGATGGGCGCGGGTTTATCGTAAAGTCCGACGATGTTCTGGCGCAAACCAAAAACGGCAAGCAGATCCTGAACGTTGACGGGAACGTTGAGGCGGCGCTTTGCACCTATATTGCGCCAGACCACGACCATGTGGCGGTTATCGGAAAAAACCGCAAGATGCTTGTGTTTACGCTGGCCGAGATCCCCGAGATGACCCGCGGACGTGGCGTCATGCTCCAGAAATACAAGGATGGCGGTCTGTCGGATGCCAAGACCTTCAACTGGAAATCCGGGCTGACGTACAGATACGCTTCGGGCGAAACCATGGTGGGCGATCTCAATCCCTGGCTCGGCGAACGCGCACAAGCCGGAAAACTGCCGCCTAACGGGTTTCCTAAATCAAGCCGCTTCTCTTGACATTATATGAAACGTCTTGGTATTCATCCTCCTTCCTTAGTGTTTTTTTTGAGTTTGGGTAATGGCGATGCAGGAAGATCAAGCAGGATGGGCAACAGCCGAAGAAATAACACAGGCTTATACGAGCTTGGTATCAGATCAGCCAATCACGCTCGAAATGATTTTAGCAGCGAAGGATGTTTTATCGCGAGCAGAAACATATCAATATAGCTATTTGAAATCTGTCATTCCGCCCATGAGGGGCATACGTACAGAGTTGCGGCTAAGCGATGAAGTTGGATTTGGTTTGGATGACTTCCAAGAGGAAGTTACGGTTGCGGGCAATAGTTTCATTATCAATAAGATAAGAAATTTTATGAAACTTGAAGACGCTGTCCAAGCTGTAGATGAGTACCACAATATCTATGCCGCTGGTGAAGCGCTTGGCATTGACATGGCAGATCCTGAGATCGGGCGTCCCAGAAAGGATATCTGGTTTTTGGTAGAGCATAGCGAGTCGGGAGTAACATTTTCTGAATTTACCAAACGTTATATAGAAATGCAGCAGCTGTGTGCAGCTGATTCCATGAGATGGTTTCATGAGGCGGCTGGTGAAAATCCGCTTACTATGCTAGATGCTAAAAATGTCGTCTTATCCGTGATGTTTTGCGCAAGAGCTATGCCAGTTGATTATCACGATATGGATGATCTGGCTGAGGCAGTGCTTGCAGATATTGCAAGGAAGTATCCAAAGGGGCCCAAGTTTCCACATTCAGACTACGAGCCGGGTTGTCACATAGGTTCGTGACTTAAGGCATAAACCTCAAGGAAACTCAACCGCGCCGGGGGTTTTGCGGAAGGTGCCGATGGGTTGGGGCTGTGACGGGCCGGGCAGGGATGAGCCTTCATCGCCTTCACCTTCAGCGTCTTCGACAATTTCTTCCTCTTCCGTGATGGCAGGCCCTTCTTCCGGCGTTTCTTCGGCGGCCTGTTCAGACTCGGGCGGCCGGGTCAGTTCTTCTTTCAATAAAATAAAGGATATGCGGCGGTTGCGCGGGTCGTAGGGGTCCTGGGCGTTCAGGGGCTCTTTGTCCGCCTTGCCGACGACATTGTTGATGCGTTCCAGCGGCAAGCCGTATTCCAGAAGCACCTTACGGGTCGAATTGGCGCGGTCGGCCGAAAGTTCCCAGTTGGTATATTCGGCCCCCGGCGCATAGCCGGAGCTGTCGGTGTGGCCGCGCACGGAAATATCATTTGGCAATTTCACAATGATGCCTGTAATCGTGCCAACCAGAAGGCGTGCGTTTTGCATCATCTTGGCGCTGCCAGAGGCGAACATGGGTTCTTTATCATCATCCACCATCTGGATGCGCAAGCCTTCCGGTGTCATGTCGACGATGAGATTATCGGCCATGGCCGCCAGTTCGGGGATGTCGATAAGTGCCTGCTCGAGTTCCTTTTTTGCGTCCTTGAAACGGTCTTCTTCGGCCTTACGAGCTTCTTCTTTCGCTTTCTCGGCAGCGTCGTCCTGCTTTTTCTCCTGACTGTCGGCATCCTTTTCCGTTTTTTTGTTCGGCCCCAAACCTTGTCCGGCCTGACCTGTCGGGCTGGTTTGCGTCAGCGGTTGAACCGTACTTGACATGGCCCCTTCCGGTGCCACGGTCAAGCCGCCAAGCACGCCGCCAGCGCCGCTTTGGCGGTCGGAAACCTTTGGATGGGTCGGGTCAAAATAGTTCGAAATGGCATTTAATTGCTCCTCCGTTGACACGTTCAAAAGCCAGAGCAAAAGGAAAAAGGCCATCATGGCGGTTACGAAGTCGGCATAGGCAACCTTCCACGCGCCGCCGTGGTGGCCGCCGCCTTTTTTGATCCTCTTGATGACGATGGTATCGCCGCCGCCTTCTCCCTTTTTGGCACTATCGTCGGCCATTTACATTCTCCTGACCTGATTTATCCCGGGGCGGGTAAGGCGTTTAGAACTTCCTCAAGTTCAAGGAAGCTGGGCTGTAGGTGGTGCGGCAAAAGTTTGCGGGCAAACTCGATAGCAACCTGCGGCGCCGCGCCGTTCAGGAAAGCGATAATGCAGACCTTCATGCATTTGTAGTACATAACCTCGGTTTGCGCTTTGGCGCTCATGGCACCCGCGATCGGGGCGATCATGCCGTAGGAGAACCAAACCCCCAGGAACGTACCCACCAGAGCGCCGCCGATCATTTTCCCGAGAACCTCGGGCGGCTCGCTGATCGAGGCCATGGTTTTGATAACGCCAAGAACGGCGGCGACGATACCCAGCGCCGGAATACCGTCGGCCATTGTCTGTACGGCATGACCGGGATGGCCCTCATGGTGCTCGATTCCATCGATTTCCTGATCCATCAAAGCTTCGATCTGGAACGGGTTGTCGTTGCCGAGCGAAATAATCCGCAGGTAATCGCACAGAAAAACGATGGCGTGATGGTTGTGCTGAAACTTTGGAAATTGTTTGAACAGCTCGCTTTCCTCGGGCTTTTCGATGTGTTGCTCCAGCGCCAGCCAGCCCTTGGTCTTGGCCAGTTTCATCACGGTAAAAAGGGTGGAAAGCATTTCGACATAATCAGCTTTGCTGTACGCCTCCGGCTTTGAGAGCGCGCTGAAATACTTCATCGTGCCTTTGATTGTCTCGCTTGTGTTGGCGATAAGAAACGCCGAGATGGCGCAGCCCAGAATAATGACGCACTCGCCCGGCATGGCGCCCAGAATCATCATCAGGAGGTGCATGAATTTCGTCATGTCGAAATGCATGGCGATCAGCAGACCG
The DNA here is from genome assembly GCA_002420015.1 of Micavibrio sp. UBA5703. Classification (GTDB taxonomy): domain Bacteria; phylum Pseudomonadota; class Alphaproteobacteria; order Micavibrionales; family Micavibrionaceae; genus UBA5701. Next base: position 16,599 of record DIHF01000059.1, on the reverse strand, counting down.
CCAAAGGTGCAGACGAAGACGAGGGCAAGGCCGGCGAACTTCATGGTTTAAAAGAAATCCTTTCTTTTAAAAGGCTTGGGTGCCCATAAGATGTGAAGGAAAACGCAGAGAACGCAGCTCCGCAAGTGTGATGTTTTTTGGTCAGGAAGGCAAGGCCGTGTAAATCTTAGCTGGATTTTTTCTGTAGAGATTTTGCAATCTCGGGCGCGGCGTAAGTCAAAATGGCGCTGGCTCCGGCCCGCTTGAAGGCCAGCATTGTTTCCAGCGCGGCCAGATCGAAATCCAGACATCCGTATGCGGCGGCGGCCTTGAGCATCGCATACTCGCCGCTGACGTGATAGGCGAGCGTTGGAACACCAAAATTTTCTTTGATTTTGGAAATGATATCCAGATAAGGCAGACCGGGCTTTACCATCACCATGTCGGCCCCTTCGGCGATATCGAGTGCGACTTCACGCAGGGCTTCATCGGCGTTGGCGGGGGCCATCTGGTAGGTTTTTTTGTCGCCTTTCAGATGTGCGCCGGAACCGACGGCATCGCGGAACGGCCCGTAAAAGGCCGAGGCGTATTTGGCGGCGTAAGACAATATTATGGTGTCGGTAAATCCTTCGGATTCGAGGCGGTCACGGATGGCCCCGATGCGGCCGTCCATCATGTCGGACGGGGCGACGATGTCGGCTCCCGCGCGGGCGAGTGTCAGGCTTTGCTGACAAAGCACATCGACGGTTTCATCGTTGAGAACGCGCCCGTCTTCCACCAGCCCGTCATGGCCGTGGGTGGTGTAGGGGTCGAGTGCGACGTCGGCGATAATACCCATACCGGGCAGCGCGTTTTTGATCTCTGCTATGGCGCGGCAAATAAGATTTTCGGGGTTGAGGGCCTCCTTGCCGTCCATGTTTTTTTTCTCTACGGGAACGACAGGAAAAAGGGCGGCAACCTTAATGCCATCATCATAGGCACGCCTAAGCGATTCTATCGTAAGGTCGATGCTGCGCCTTTCAACGTCGGGCATGGATTTTATCGGCTCGGCGGCGTTTTTTCCCTCTAACACAAAAACCGGCCATATGAGGTCGGAGGCCAAAACGCTGTGCTCGGCCACCATTTCCCTGATCCAGTCAGATTGGCGCAGGCGGCGCATCCGGGTGCGGGGATAGGCGGGCTCAACCGCAGGGGTGTTTTTGATAATTCTGTTCTTTAGCATGCGTTTGCCAAAATATTAGTTTGTGTTTCCTGCGATCTCTATTATGATTCACGAGCTGGTATAGCCAGCATTAATATGTATTTATGTTCTTAAAGACAATCTGCATACAAAGTAAAGATTATTCGGAGCTTAAAACCGTGACCACACCTTATTATGACGCGATACAACTGATTGAACGCCTGCACCGCCATTTCCTTGATGTGCTCAAGGTTGAACTGGATAAAAAGGGCATTCAGGACATCAACAACGTCCAGAGCATGATCCTGTTCAATATCGGCGATGAGGAAATGACGGTCGGAGAACTCACGATCCGTGGTTATTACCTCGGCTCCAACGTCTCGTACAACGTCAAGAAGATGGTTGAGAACGATTATCTGATTCAGGAGCGTTCGGTGCACGACAAGCGCTCGATCCGCGTCCGCCTGTCGGAAAAGGGCATCAAGCTGCGCAATGCGATCTCCGAAATGTTCAAGCGCCATGAGGACGCCATCAAAGGTACGGACCTTAGCAACGAACGTCTGAGCGATCTGAGCAAGACCCTGCAAATGCTTGAAAGGTTCTGGGCGAGTCAGACGAATTTCAGCGGCGGATTTTAACACGGCACTGTTATCCTGAAGGATCTAGATTCTTCAGGGCTAAAGCCCTTCAGAATGACAGGTGTTAGGTTCAACCAAATGCCTGAATACCTGTTTGCGCCTTGCCGAGGATAAGCGCGTGGATGTCGTGCGTGCCTTCATACGTGTTGACGGCTTCAAGGTTCATCATGTGGCGGATGACGTGGTATTCATCGGAAATGCCGTTGCCGCCCAGCATGTCGCGGGCCGTACGTGCGATCTCCAGCGCTTTGCCGCAGTTGTTGCGTTTGAGGAGCGATATGGCTTCCGGTGCGGCGCGGCGTTCGTCCTGCAACCGCCCGAGCCGCCAGCAGGCGGTCAGGCCCAATGTGATCTCCGTTTGCATGTCGGCGAGCTTCTTCTGGATGAGCTGCTGACCCGCCAGCGGTTTGCCGAATAATTTGCGGTCAAGCGTATATTCTCTGGCCCTGTGCCAGCAATCCTCGGCCGCGCCCATGACCCCCCAACTGATACCAAAACGCGCCGAGTTGAGACACATAAGCGCCGACTTTATGCCATCTGTACGTGGCAGGCGATGTTCTTCGCCCACGCGTACATCATCCATCATGATCCCGCCGGTGGGCGAAGCGCGCAGGGACATTTTCCCTTCGATCTTTGGCGACTCAAGACCCTTCATGCCCCTTTCAAGGATGAATCCCTGCACGGTGCCATCATCATCTTTGGCCCAGACGACAAAGACATGGGCAAGGGGCGAATTGGTGATCCATTGCTTCGCGCCGGAAATTTTAAAACCCTTACCGTCTTTTTTGGCGCGGGTCTTCATCGCGTTCGGATCGGAGCCGCCGTCCGGCTCGGTCAGGCCGAAGCAGCCGATAAATTCGCCCGATGCCAGTTTCGGTAGATATTTCTTCTTTTGCTCTTCCGATCCGAAAAGATAAATCGGCACCATGACGAGGGAAGATTGTACCGAATAACAGGAACGGTAGGACGAATCCACGCGCTCCAATTCTTTGGCAATAAGTCCGGCGGCGACATAACTGGCTCCGGCGCAGCCATAGCCTTCGATCATCGGCCCGAGCAGACCCAGCGCACCCATTTCCTTCATGATTACGGGATCGAATTTTTCGTGGCGGTTGGCCTCTAAAATGCGGGGCTGGAGCTTCTCCGCCGCGTAATCCCGCGCTGTCTTTTCAATCAGGCGCTCCTCGTCGGTCAGGAGTTCATCGAGGAGAAGCGGGTCTTGCCAGTTGAATTCTACTTTTTTCATGAAGGCATTATGAACCACAGAGGCACGGAGACACAGAGAAAATTATGGACGTAAATAAAAAATCTCTGTGTCTTTGTGTCTCTGTGGTTAAAATATCAGTATGAGCATGGATTTATTAAAAGGCCGTGAGGTCATATTCGAATTTTTCCCGGTCGGCAACATCGTCCGGGTTTCGGCCATGGACACGCAAAGTCTGACCGAGATCACCATTCAGGGCCCTGCCGGAACAGGTGAGGGAATCCTCAAACGCAATGCTCTTAAGCGTCTTGAGTATGTTCTCAAAAAGAAGGGATTGATTTCTTAAAGCCAGAACCACTATATATTGTGTTATGACCGATAAACTGGCTATAGCCTCCGATCACGCCGGGTATAAGCTCAAAGAGGCCATCAAGACGCATTTTGCCGATATTGAGTGGCTTGATCTTGGCACGCATTCAACCGATTCCGTCGATTACCCCGATTTCGGGCAAGCTATGGGACAGGCCATAACAGATGAAAAGGCGCCGCGTGGCGTACTGGTGTGCGGTTCGGGTATCGGGATTTCAATCGCCGCTAACCGATTCCCGGCAGTGCGGGCGGCGCTGTGCACCAGCCCGGAGATGGCGAGGCTCTCGCGCCAGCATAACGATGCCAATGTTCTGGCGCTGGGGGAGAGAATAATCGACAAGGATACGGCGTTTGAATGTGTCGAGGCTTTTTTATCAACGGATTTTGAAGGCGGTCGACATGCCGGCCGCGTAAGTAAATTAGGAAAGGAAGTAAAATGACCCAAGCAGCAAGGAGTACGGAAACAGTGAGCGGATTTTTTACGCAGAATTTAGAGGAAAGAGATAACGACGTGTTTAGCGCCGTGCAGGAAGAATTGCACCGCCAGCAGAGCCAGATTGAACTCATTGCCTCGGAAAACATCGTGTCAAAAGCGGTTCTCGAGGCGCAAGGGACGGTTCTTACCAACAAATACGCGGAAGGCTATCCGGGCCGCCGTTACTATGGTGGCTGCGAGTTCGTGGACAAGGTCGAGGAGCTGGCCCGCGAGCGCGCCAAGAAACTTTACGGCTGTAAATACGCCAACGTCCAGCCCAATTCCGGTTCGCAGGCGAACCAAGGCGTGATGATGGCGCTGCTCCAGCCTGGCGATACGATTCTGGGGATGAGCCTTGCCGCAGGCGGTCACCTGACCCACGGTGCGGCGCCAAACCAGTCCGGTAAATGGTTCAACGCAATCCAATATGGTGTACGTAAAGAAGACGCGCTGATCGATTACGATGAAGT
>DIHF01000059.1:0-12044 GCA_002420015.1 Micavibrio sp. UBA5703 | reverse complement strand
ATCGATTACGATGAAGTCGAAAAGCTGGCCAAGGAACATAAACCCAAGATGATTATCGCGGGCGCGTCGGCCTATCCGCGTCACATCGACTTCAAACGCTTCCGCCAGATCGCCGATTCTGTCGGAGCCATTTTGTTTGTCGACATGGCGCATTATGCCGGTCTGGTGGCCGCCGGGGTGTACCCGTCGCCGATCCCGCACGCGCATGTGACGACCACGACGACCCACAAGACGCTGCGCGGTCCGCGTGGGGGCATGATCCTGACCGACGATCTGGAAATATTCAAAAAGCTCAATTCGGCGATCTTTCCGGGGATCCAGGGTGGACCGTTGATGCATGTCATCGCGGCGAAAGCGGTTTGCTTCGGCGAAGCGCTGAAGCCGGAATTTAAACTCTACGCTAAGGCGGTTGCGGATAACGCAAAGGTGTTGGCGGAAACGTTGAAAAAGGGTGGTTTTGACATCGTTTCGGGCGGCACGGACAGCCATATCGTTCTGCTCGACCTGCGTCCCAAGAAGCTCACCGGGAACATCACAGAAGCGGCGCTGGAGCGTGCGGGCATGACCTGCAACAAGAACGCCGTGCCGTTCGACCCCGAACCGCCGATGACGGCATCGGGTGTACGTCTGGGGACACCAGCGGCGACAAGCCGTGGTTTTGGCCCCGCCGAATGGAAACAGATCGGTGAGTACATTGTCGAGGTTCTCGATGGTCTTGCCAAAAACGGACCTGAAGGCAACGACGGAGTTGAAAAGGCCGTGAGGAAAAAAGTCACAGCCCTGTGTGACCGTTTCCCGATTTATCAAGACCTGTAAGGAGCCGGAATGCGTTGCCCCTTCTGCGGCAGTGAAGAAACGCAAGTCAAGGATTCCCGGCCCACAGAGGACGGTGCGGCCATACGCCGCAGGCGGGCCTGTCCGGATTGCGACGAACGCTTCACGACGTTTGAAAGGTTGCAACTGCGCGAGATGACGGTTGTCAAATCGGGCGGGCGCAAGCAGCCCTTTGATGCCGACAAAATTATCCGTTCGATGCAAACGGCGCTACGCAAGCGCCCGGTCGAGTTGCCCGCGATCGAAAAGGCGGCGGCGGCAATCGTTCGCCAGATCGAATCGCAGGGCGAGGCGGAGGTTTCCTCCAAGCAGATAGGCGCGGCAGTCATGAAGGCGCTTATTGATCTGGATGTCGTCGGTTATATCCGTTATGCCTCGGTGTATAAAGATTTCCGCGAGCCGCAGGACTTCAACGATTTCCTTGCCGAGGTTCAAAGCCGCCGTGTCAAAAAAACGAAAAAGGCCGGGTAGGTCATGACTTCAGCAAACGACATCTATCACATGCGCAGCGCCCTGACGCTGGCGCGGCGCGGACTGGGCCGTACTTGGCCCAATCCGTCTGTTGGTTGTATTATCGTTAACAAGGATGGCCATGTGATCGGGCGCGGGGTTACCGGCGATGGCGGACGTCCGCATGCCGAGACTTTGGCTCTTGCGCGGGCCGGTTCTGAGGCAAAAGGCGGGAGCGTATTCGTGTCACTTGAACCATGTTCCCATCATGGACAAACGCCGCCATGCACCGGATTTCTTATTGAATCGGGCATAAAGCGCGTTGTCGCAGGCTGCGTCGATCCTGACCCGCGTGTGGCCGGAAGCGGCATCAGGCAATTACAGGCTGCCGGAATAGCGGTTGAGGTCGGTGTACTTGAGGCCGAAGCGCGCGAGATCAATCGCGGATTTATTTTGCGCGTCACCGAAAACAGGCCGTTGGTGACACTCAAGAGCGCAACCAGTGTCGATGAGAAAATCGCCACGCAGGTCGGCGAGCGCACGCAAATATCTGGCGAGATGGCTATGCGCCGCGTACATCTTGAGCGCGCGCGGCATGATGCCATTCTGGTCGGGATCGGGACGGTGCTGGCCGACGATCCGGTGCTGACGACGCGCCTGCCGGGGCTTGAACATAATAGTGTAAGAATTGTTCTCGATACGCATTTGCGTATGCCAAAGAACAGCCGCCTTGTGCAGACGGCGGCGGAACACCCGTTATGGATCGTTCATAATACCGCAGAGATAGGCGCAAGCGGTGCGGCGCTGGAAAAGGCCGGTGCAAAATTGCTCCGCGCCGGTTCGATGGAGCCGCAGGGGGTTCTTGGATTGCTTGCCGCCGAGGGCATCACCCGCGTGCTGGTGGAAGGCGGGGCCAAGATCAACACGTCGTTTCTGAAATCAGGGCTTTGCGATTATTTCCTGCACTTCCGTTCGCCCAAACATATTGGTGATGCCGGGGTGCCGGCCCTTGAAGGTTATGGCCTGACGGATCTGGGAAGGTTTGGGTTCGGGAAAGCCAATACCGTATCCCTGGGTGAAGATTTACTGGAAATCTATACGCGCAGGCCATAGACTGCCGCGCATGTTCACAGGACTTGTACAGGATGTCGGAACGGTATGCTCTATCGAAAATAGGGGCGTCGATTTGCGTCTTGAGATTGAAACAAATATCGATCTCAAAAAAGTGTCATCCGGCGCGTCAATTGCGGTTTCCGGTGTTTGTCTTACCGCTACTGAAATAAAGAAAAATTGTTTTTTTACAGATGTTTCTGCTGAAACTTTAAGAAAAACGATTATTAAGGATTGGCGGGTCGGCGAGCGCGTTAATATCGAGCCGTCCCTGCGCCTCGGCGATGAACTAGGCGGGCATTTCGTTTTTGGTCACGTGGATGGCACGGCTGAAATTATGAATATTAAAGAGGAGGGGCAGTCGTACATGATCAAGGTCAAGGCCCCGCGTACGCTTATGCCCTACATTGCGCAGAAAGGATCGGTTGCGCTGGACGGTATATCGCTCACGGTTAATGAGGTCGGGAGCGATTATTTCACCGTCAACATCATCCCGCAGACATGGGCCAAAACCACGATCGGGATGAAAAAAGCTGGCGATTTGCTGAATATTGAGATAGACATGCTGGCGCGCTACGTGGCGCGCATGCTGGGCAAAGAAGCCGCATAGGAGGGACACCATGACAAAAATTGCCGTGATCTGTGCAAGCTGGAATGAGGATATCGTTGCATCCGCCAGAAAGTCATTTGAAGCGGAAATGACCCGCCAGGGCTTCCCGCAAAACAGCATCGAGGTGTTTTACGTTCCCGGCAGCCTTGAGATCCCCCTGACCGGAAAGATATTGCTTGAGAATGGCTATGACATCGCCGTGGGTATCGGTTTTGTGGTCAATGGCGGCATATACCGCCATGAATTCGTCGGTCAAGCTGTGGTTGACGGCATCGTCAACGTACAGCTTCAGACCGGCAAGCCTTTCCTGTCGGTCGTACTGACACCGATTACATTCAATGAGCATGTGCCGGAAAACGTAAAATATTTCATCGACCACATGGTCATCAAGGGCAGGGAAGCGGCGCATGCCTGCGTCAAAATGCTCGAATTTACCGGCAAGCGGAAACAGGCCGCATGAGCAGCGCGCCCGCCGAACCCAAGCAGGAGCCGACGGGGGGTGCAAAGGCGCTTGCAGCGAGGCTTCTGGCCGTTCAGGCACTCTACCAGAATCAGCAAAATCAAAAACCCGTGGATGTTCTGATCGACGAATACCTCCGTCACAGGACGGGCATGGAAATCGACGGCACGGCTTTGACTGCACCTGATGGTATGCTCCTCAAAAAAATTATTTCCGGGGTGCATGAGCGGCGCAGTGAACTTGAAGGCATCGTAAAAGCCAATCTCAAAAGGCCGCAGGAAGGTTCAGGCCGCGAAATTGAACCGCTTTTGAAGTCCATAATAATGGCGGCGACGTACGAGCTGCTGGCCCATCAGGACATTGATTTTCCTGTGATTATTAACGATTATCTGCATGTAACCCATGCCTTTTATGATAAGATGGAAGCCGGTCTGGTCAACGGGGTGCTCGATCCCATCGCCCGCCAGTTAAGGTCTTAAGTCATTATCTGTGGATAGTTTTTGCGTGTCTTTAGGTGCCGAAGTATCTGGCATTTGTCTTGCTTTTTATCGATTCATTACAGGGCGTTAATTTTTTACCTATACCATTGATATGTTGGGTTTAGTGTCAAATTTAAGGGCGAAAAGCATATGCGGCTCGTAATTATCGGGGTGGTTGCTCTACTTGTGCTCGGCGGCGGCGGCGCGGCCGCGTATTTCTTTTTGCTGAAAAAACCGGCGGAAGCCGCGGTCGGCGAAGAAGATGCGGAGGGTGCTGAAGATCACGCCAAAAAGGATGAACACAAAAAGGAAAAAGGCGGTCATGGCGGCGGCAGCCAGTTTGTCGAGCTTGAGCCGCTCATTTTGCCGATCGTAGATAACGAGGGTGTCAATCAGGTTGTCAGTCTTGTGGTTTCTCTGGAAGTCGGTTCGGCTGAAGATGCCGCGCAGGTCGAGCATATGGCTCCCAAGCTTAAGGACGCTTATATTCAGGACATGTACGGGGTCTTAAACCGCCACGCAGCCCTGAAAGGCGGCGTCGTGCAGGTCGCCGACATCAAGAAAAGGCTGAACAAAATCAGCAACGACATCATGGGCGAGGACGTGGTTCACGACGTTCTTCTCCAGGTCGTCCAGCAAAGGCCGATTTAACGTCCCAAACAGGCACTAAAGGTGCGTGTTTTCTATTTTTCAAGCTTCAAATCTGCAATGGCCAGGTTCAGCAAGCGATGCAAGGTCGTGGCCTTTTCTGCCCGGCAGGCCTTTTTGAATTCAGGTAAAAATCGTGTTGCTTTCCTGTCTCTACCAACAACCGCTGCAACGGCTTCGCGCATTACCTGTTGGAGCGAAAATTTAACGTCGCGGGCATCAAGAAACGCAACGCCGAAAACGCGGGAGGCGGCATTTGCAGTTACTTCTGCTTCTCGAATGGATAATCTCTCCGAAGGTATTTCGCTCGAATAGAATCTTTTCCCATTTACAAATGAGGTTAGCGGCTGTAGCGGGTCAGATAAAGATCGTCTTCGGTTTTCGATAGACATGAGCCTGATTGTCTCGGCGGGGGTGTAAGATTTGACAAGCGCAGCTATCAGTCCGTGACGGGAAAAGGTTGACGTTAAACCCTGTCCGAATCTTTCCACTGTTTCTTCAATGAAATCTGGTGCTGTCATTTTAAGTGCCATAGCTATGCCTCTGATGTTCACTTGTTAAATTGTTAGGGAAAACACAGGTACCTGATAGACATAGCGCCGTCAAGAAAATAGATTTCAGCCATAAAAATCTATTTTAATGCCTTCCCTCCTTCTCATTGACATAGTAGTATCAAGCGTTTAAAAGCTGTCCCTGTTCCGGGGGCGGTATTCCCCGAAACGTGATCGAACAATAGAATTAAGAGGTTAAAGACAAATGACATCCATTTATTACATTATCGCTGCCGGCGGCCTGTTGGCGTTGCTTTACGCGGCGATCGTTTCAAGAAGCGTATTGTCGGCAGATGCCGGTTCAAAGCGCATGCAGGAAATCGCCGCCGCCATTCAGGAAGGCGCGGCCGCTTACCTGAACCGTCAGTACAAGACAATTGCTATGGTGGGTGTCGCTGTCGGCGCTTTGCTGTATGGGCTTTTGGGATGGCATGTTGCCGCCGGTTTTGCGATCGGCGCGGCGCTGTCGGGCTTTGCCGGATATGCCGGGATGCTGGTTTCCGTGCGCGCCAACGTCAGAACGACGCAAGCCGCGACAAGCTCGCTGGACAAGGCGCTGAACGTCGCCTTCAAGGCCGGCGCGATCACCGGGATGCTGGTTGTCGGTCTTGGTTTGATCGGCGTGGCTGGATACTATTACTTCATGAAAGAAACGCTTCAGCTTGATCTGCGTGTCACGCTGGAAGGTCTTGTCGGCCTTGGCTTCGGCGCTTCGCTGATTTCGATTTTCGCACGTCTTGGCGGCGGTATCTTCACCAAGGGCGCCGATGTCGGCGCCGACCTCGTCGGTAAAGTCGAAGCGGGAATCCCCGAGGACGACCCACGCAACCCGGCGGTTATCGCCGACAACGTGGGCGACAACGTGGGCGATTGCGCCGGTATGGCGGCCGACCTGTTCGAGACTTATGCCGTGACGGTTGTGGCGACGATGCTGATCGCGTTTTCGGCCTTCGCTCCGGCTGCGGTCGAACAGATGATGGTTCTGCCCCTCCTGATCGGCGGGCTGTGCATTTTCGGCTCGGTGGCCGGAACGCTGTTCGTTCGTCTGGACAAAAGCGGCAACATCATGCGCGCCCTGTACAAGGGCTTTATCGCCAGCGCCATTTTCTCCGGCCTGATCATGTCCGTCTTTGCCGCCTATTTCGGCATCGATGTGGCATTCCCGCTGGCCAAGGGCGGCGAGGTCTATGCGCTTGATCTGTTCCAGTGCATCCTGACTGGTCTTGGTGTCACGGGGCTCATTATCTGGGTCACGGAGTATTACACTTCAACGGCTTACCGCCCTGTGCGGGTCATCGCGAAGGCATCGGAAACGGGTCACGGAACCAACGTGATCCAGGGTCTTGCCATCTCGATGGAAGCCACGGCTCTGCCCGTCATCATCATCTGCGCCGGTATCTGGATCGCCTTTACGCTGGCGGGCCTTTACGGGATCGCCATCGCCGCAACGGCCATGCTTTCTCTGGCCGGGATGGTTGTGGCGCTTGATGCTTACGGCCCGGTCACGGACAACGCCGGCGGTATCGCCGAAATGTCCGAGCTTCCAGCCAAAGTCCGCAAGGTAACGGACGCGCTGGACGCTGTCGGCAACACGACCAAGGCGGTTACCAAGGGCTATGCGATCGGCTCGGCCGGTCTGGCGGCGCTGGTGCTTTTTGCCGGGTTCACGGAAGAGATCAAGCATTATTTGCCTGACTTCGCCGAGATCCGCTTCCCGCTCGAAGATCCGTATGTCGTGATCGGCCTGTTTATCGGCGGCATGCTGCCTTATCTGTTCGGCGCGCTGTCCATGACGGCCGTGGGCCGTGCGGCGGCGAGCGTCGTCGTTGAAGTGCGCAGGCAGTTCAAGGAAATCAAGGGCATCATGGAAGGCAAAGCCAAGCCGGAATACGGCCGCGCCGTCGACCTTCTGACCAAGGCGGCGATCAAGGAAATGATCGTGCCTTCGCTCCTGCCTGTGGCGGCTCCGGTCGTTCTGTTCGGCATCGTCTACAAGCTGGGCGGCCTTGAATCGGCCTTCCAGTCGCTGGGCGGCATGCTGCTCGGCACGATCGTGACGGGCCTCTTCGTGGCGATTTCCATGACCGCCGGCGGCGGCGCATGGGACAACGCCAAGAAATACATCGAGGACGGCCATCACGGCGGCAAAGGTTCGGAAGCCCACAAGGCTGCCGTAACCGGCGACACCGTCGGCGACCCCTACAAGGACACAGCCGGCCCGGCTGTCAACCCGCTCATCAAGATCACGAATATCGTCGCGATCCTGCTGGTGGCGATCGTGGCGAAGTTTATCGTTGGATAGGCTTTGCAGCTCCATAAGAAATCAAAAAACCCCGCAGCGATGCGGGGTTTTTTATTGGTTGTGGGCTCACCTTTAAGAATTTAACGCAACGACCGCCAAGGGCGCAACGATTCTTCCGATGAATGGAAATACGATCCTTAACCGTCGCGTTCGTTGCGTGCGTGGCGTTAAAAAAGATGAGATCCTTCAGGGCTAAAGCCCTTCAGGATGACAAAGAGAGAAGGTAAGAAAATCCGCTACTTCTTCTCATCCGTGCTCTTGGGATTGAAGCGACCGATATTGCCCAGAAGCTGCTGCATGACGGTCAGTTCGTTGCCGTGGGTGGGGGTGGCGTCGTCGGAAACCGGGACATTGACCTTTTCGCCGTTCACATCGCCGATGTACTGGACAACGCCCTCTTCGTTGAAGGTTACGGCGACAACCCTTTCTTTCTTGACTTCGGGGTCGAAGATGCCGTGTTTTTCGGTCGTACGGCCGATGTAATACCAGATATGTTCATCAAAAGTGCCCTGAGACGTGGGCGAACCGAGCAGCTTGAGGACGTCCGAGCGCGTATGCACGCCGGGGGCGATTTCCTTGATCTGGTAATCCTCCAGCGTATTGCCGCGCTGCGCCACGGTGGGCGTGCAGGCAACAAGCGCCAGCGTAGACGCGGCGCAGAGGGTCAGCAGGGAATTTTTTGTAAATTTGGCTATGGTCATTAAAAGCCCCGTAATATATTCATTACTGTATCTATAGCCTTTGAGGGACGGAAATCAATGTTTGGGTTGTTTCGCAGGAAAAATCCCTATGAACAAGCGGCACGCCGCCTGTACGCGGATGCCTTTATGCATGCGAGGAACCCGGCCTTTTATAGTGAATATGGCGTGCCGGACACGATTGACGGGCGTTTTGATCTGCTGCTGGTGCACCTGTTTTTGATTATCGAAAGGATGCAGGGCGAGGGGCGGGGCGGGGCGCTGCTGTCGCAGGCTTTGTTCGATGTTACCTTTGCCGATATGGACCAGAGCCTTCGGGAAAACGGCATCGGCGATATGGGCGTGCCCAAGCATATGCGGCGCATGATGAAGGCTTTCAACGGGCGGATGCACAGATACCGCGATGCGCTGGCGGCGGGGGATATCGAATCCGCTTTGGCGACTAATCTATACGGAACGGTTGAGAACCCCGATTCCGTGATTTTGAATCGCATGGCAGCATATATGCATGAAAGCACCAAAGTTCTAAAAACGCAGTCGTTCGAAAATATCACCGGACAGGGCGTAAAGTTTCTACCGCCTGAAACGCAGCAGTTGAAATACGGAACATAAGAAGATGGCAAAAAAGAAAGAAACGAACGTCCCGTCCGAATGGTCGTATTTTGTTGAAACGGACGAAATCGACGACAAGCCCCGGCGCTATTCCATTGCCGCAAATGAGGAGGAGCGCGCCTTGCTGGCCAAGCGCCTCGATGTTGTTTCGGTCGATGCGCTGGAGGCCAAGCTCGAGGCCGTCAGAAAAAAGGGCAACATGGTCGTGCATGTTTCGGGGGTTCTGAAAGCCAGAATCACACAGCTTTGCGTCGTTACCGCCGTTCCGGTTCTGAGCATTATCGAAGAGGAATTCGAGGGCTGGTTCGCCAATCCGGCCGATGCGGTGTCTTTTGCCAAGGCGCGGCGCGACAAGCAGATCGAGGCGGGCCAGAACGAATTGCCGGTCTTGAACGAGGCCGACGACCCGGAGCCGATTATTGAGGGCAAGATCGACCTTGGCGAATTGACGACGCAGTATCTCTCGCTTTTTATCGACCCGTACCCCCGCGCCGAAGGGGCGGAATATGGCGGCGGGGACGCTGAATCGCAAAAAAGCCCGGAAATACGGCCTAACCCCTTTGCGGCCCTTGCGGCGTGGAAGGATAAGCAGGGGGGCGGGGAGAGCTAAAAAAAGCCGCCAGATACCCCGTCATCACACGCTTTATGCGTGCAATCCATGGATTGCACGGACAAGCCGTGCAATGACGGTGTTTTGTAAAGCTATGGCGCTTTTAGAAAATTGCGGGGACGCATAATTTTCTTGCCTTTTGCCCCTGTTTTCGTTATCTACCTCCTCAAAGTTAAGATATAAGGACACTTAAAATGGCCGTACCAAAGCGAAAAACCAGCAAGTCCAAGCGCAACATGCGCCGTTCCCACCATGCTCTGAAGCCCGTAAACTGGGCCGAAGATGCCACGACGGGCGAGCCGGTGCGTCCCCACCACATTGACCTGAAGACAGGCATGTACAAGGGTAAGCAAGTTATTCAGGGCAGAGAGTAATCTGTTTTGCAATAAGGCTGGCTTGGCCTTTTCCAAATGATATAATCCCCGTTCGTCAAAGCCAAAAATGAGGAAAGGCGGACACTCCTTGTCGTCAGAATCCAATTCAAGAACGATTGCTCTGGATGCCATGGGCGGCGATCACGCGCCGGGCAGCGTCGTTGCGGGTGCGGCGCAGGTCCTCAAAAAGTACCCCAATACGCGGTTTCTGATTTTTGGCGATGAAAACAGGGTCAGGCCCATCCTTTCGAAATTCAAGGCGCTCGAATCCGCTTCCAGTGTCCGTCACACCGACAAATTTATACGCGACGATGAGAAGCCCTCAGCCGCGCTCCGCAGCGGCAAGGATTCCAGCATGCGCCTCGCGATCGAGGCTGTAGAAAAAGGCGAGGCCGACGCGGTGGTTTCTGGCGGCAACACGGGCGCACTGATGGCGATGGCCAAGATTATCCTGCGTCCGCTTCCGGGCATTCACCGCCCCGCGATTGCCAGCGTGTTTCCGGGCATCAAGGGCGAAACGATTATGCTCGACCTTGGCGCGAACGTGCTGGTCGATGCTGAAAATCTGGTTCAGTTTGCGGTTCTCGGAGCGGTTTTCGCCAAGGCGCATAAAGGTGTCACGACACCCAGTGTCGGGCTTTTGAATGTCGGCTCGGAGGAAACCAAAGGGCCGGACCATGTGCGCGGCGCGGCGGCGCTTTTGGCCAAAGTCGAATTCCCCGGAAAATATCACGGCTTCGTTGAAGGCGATGACATCACAAAAGGCATTGTGGACGTTGTGGTCACGGACGGCTATGCCGGCAATATCGCGCTCAAGGCGGCGGAGGGTGTGGGCAAAATGACCGGGCATTTCTTCAAGGAGGCTCTGCGTTCCGATCCGCTTTCGCTTTTGGGCGGGGCGCTGGCCTTTATGGCGCTGCGGCGCTTTAAGAAAAAAGTCGATCCGCGTGTCTACAACGGCGGGGTCTTCCTGGGGCTTAACGGCATTTGCGTCAAAAGCCATGGCGGCAGCGATGCGCTCGGCTTTGCCAGCGCGCTAACTCTGGCCGTTGAGATGGTCAAGGACGGTTATATCGCCCAGGTCGCGCAGGAGATAAGCCACCTCATGAGCCAGGAGACTTTCCTGGCAGAGGGCGCGTATGGCAAATAGTAACTTAAGGACCGGGGTAGCTTCGGTTATCCTCTCAACGGGCAGCTATTTGCCGCAGAAGATAGTGACCAACAAGGACCTTGAGAAAAAGGTCGACACCACAGATGAATGGATTTTTCAGCGCAGCGGCATCCGTGAGCGCCGCATTGCCGCCGAAGGCGAGACAACGGGCGACATGGCGATTGCGGCGGCACGTAAGGCGCTTGAATCCGCCGGGTTAAAGGGCAGCGACATCGACGGCGTGATCGTCGCCACCACCACGCCCGACCGCACCTTTCCGGCCGTGGCGGTCAAGGTTCAGGCGGAAATCGGCGCGTCCGTTGGAATTGCTTTCGATGTGCAGGCGGTTTGTACGGGGTTTGTTTACGCGCTCGGCGTGGCGGATAACTTCATCAGGCTGGGGCAGGCGAGACGTATTTTAGTGATCGGCGCGGAAAAAATGTCCTCCGTTATTAATTGGGAAGACAGAACAACATGCGTTTTGTTTGGCGATGGGGCAGGCGCCGTTATCCTTGAGGCCCAGCCGGAAGGCAAAGAGGGCATAAAAGGGCGCGGCATTCATTCGACGCATCTTTACGCCAACGGCGCGCAGCGCGACTTGCTTTATACCGATGGCGGGCCGTCCACGACGGGCAAGGCGGGCTGCATCGTGATGCAGGGCCGCGAGGTTTTCAAATACGCGGTGCAGTATATGGCCGATGTGGTCGATGAGGCGCTGGCGGCCAACAACATCACCGCCGCCGATCTCGACTGGCTGGTGCCGCATCAGGCCAATATCAGGATTATCGAAGCTACTGCCAAAAAACTGGACCTTTCGATGGACAAGGTGGTCGTGACGGTCGAGCGCCACGGCAATACGTCGGCCGCGTCCATACCGCTGGCGCTGGACGAGGCCGTACGCAGCAAGAAAATCAAAAAAGGTGATCTGTTGTTGTTAGAAGGCATGGGCGGCGGCCTGACATGGGGCGCCGCGCTGGTGCGGTATTAGGTCATTGCTCCCGTATCAACCTAAAGAAACCCCTCTTACCCATTGAACATCATTATCTTTTCTGTGTTTAGTTTTTGACCTGCCATTGACCTCACCCTTGAGAATCGCTATTTTCGATTCATTCAGGACAAGGAGTAGATATGAGCAATCGCACAATCACCAGAGCGG
>DIHF01000042.1:6132-27622 GCA_002420015.1 Micavibrio sp. UBA5703 | reverse complement strand
ATCTTTTGTCCACACGACCTAGCCTTTTCTTGTTATTTTTTAAGCATATTAATGACAGTGTACACGAAGTAACATCGAGTCTTGATTTTAGGAAAAAAGCCAAGGCGTACATAAGCAGAATATCCAAACTGTATGAACAGAAAAAAATTATTTTAACCGGTTTGGATTACAAGAGATTCCTTGAGGATTTTGGTTCTGTAATCGACGAAGTTCTCGAAGAAGAGTTCAGAAGGTACAAAATAACAAAAGAGCTAAAGAAGCTGATTTCAAAGCTTTTCTTTGAAGCTTATAGAAGAGAAGTTCCATCAGGATATGAAACTGGGCTGGTAATTGCAGGATTTGGCGAAGAAGAACTTTTACCGTGCCTATTGCATTACACGATTGATGGAAAGCACGGGAGCACATTACGTTCATGGCTTGTCGATAATAGTCATGATGTTAGTAAAGAGGGTGCAGCAATTATTCCATTTGCTCAATCTGATATGTTTTCACTTTTTCTAGAGGGAATTGCTCCTGAATACAGGGATTTTATGGCTATATTTTTACACAACACGCTTAAAGCCAAGTCTGAAAGAATCGTTGACAGTTACGTTCCGGATTCCCAAAAGGGGGCAGAAAAAGAAAGGCAAAAAGATGAAAATAAGATCATATTTGAGCGCTTTATAAGTGAGTTTAATTCGTTTAAAGGGAAAATAATTAAACCATTTATGCAGGTGGTGGGGTCCTTGCCAAAAGAAGAGATGGCCGCGTTGGCCGAGGCGCTTGTTGAGCTAACATCCTTGAGGCGTAAGATGGACTCAAATTTGGAATCTGTAGGTGGTCCCACCGATGTGGCCATCATATCGAAGGGTGATGGATTTATATGGGTAAAAAGAAAGCACTATTTTGATCCAAAGTTGAATTTGGACTTTATCAAGAGAAAAGAGTTACAATTAATATGTACAAAGGAGGTAACGTGAAAAAACTATCTGACACAGGGAGTGTTTTGGTAGAATCTTCGGATGTTTCGGCTGTGCGCCGTGTTTTGCATCCGCGTGAGCCGCTGTCACCCAAAAAAGAAGCGCAGCAGGCGGTTCAAAGAATATTTCGTGGACTTAGAGAAGCAGAGCAAGTAGAGCAAGCGCAAAAATAAATCTTTGTACTTGAATCCAAGCATAATGATGGTTGGCATTTCGCAATTAATAAAATAATAAACAGGTGTACCGTAACCTTTTGATATCCGGTCGGTCTGAAGAGTAATTTAAAACCCTATCCCGCCAACAATGCATCCGCCTGCGTGACGAGGTCGGTGAGATGGAAGGGGTTGGGGACGATACGCGCGTTTTTGTCGGCGGCGCTGCGGCTCTTGGTGATTTCAGAAAAGTGCAAGCCTTATGCCTGCGCTACGCAGCGCGGGACGACGATGCGTTTTTCTGCCCGCCATACTTCCTGACAAACTCACCGAATATGTCGATGGCTTTCAGAACGCGCGGTGCGTGCTTTTCGACAAAGGCGCGGTTGAGCTTTTCGCCTGACATGTACGCGGCCAGCGCTTTGGCCCCGTCATAGTCGCAACCGGAAAGGCGCAAGGTCAAAACCTCAGGCTCAGCCCCGAAAGCCGAACCCGGCAGGGTGGCCAGATTGTATTCCTTGAGCAGAATTTCGTGAACCTGCTGCGAGGTCTTGACGCCATTCTTTGCCATTTCTTCGCGGAACGGTGCAAAATCGGGGTAGTTGTAAAAGGCACCTTGCGGCTGCGGCGCGATGATCCCGTGCCCCCTCAAGCCTTCGGCAATCGTCTTGTTCATCAGTTCATGAATATCCGTGCAGGCCTGAATATGATCTTCGATGTCCTTGTGACGTTTGTAGGCATCAACGCAGGCTTGCTGGACCGGAGCCGACACGCAGGACCACGTCTCGCTGACGATGCAGCGCAGCGCGTTGTGAAGGCCCGGCACGCCTTTGGGAATAAAGCCAACGCCAACGCGCCAGCCACCCAGCGACAGGTGCTTGGAAAGCCCGGTCGTGACAGCAGTTACTTTGGGCGCGTGCGGCGCACAGGTGCGGTATTTCCCGTCGAAGCTGACAAAGCCGTAGATTTCATCGGAGATAATCAAAACGCCTTCTTCCTCGCACACTTTGGCGAGGGCAGGCAACTCTTCGGAAGGAATAGTCAGGCCCGTCGGGTTGCTCGGCGCGTTGATAATGATCTTGGTGGGATTTTTGCCTGCTTTCCGCGCCTTTTGAATGACAGAGCGCAGCGTTTCGGGATCGATGTGATATCCGGCATCGTCGAGCTTGGTCGGTACCTTGATGACCTCGGTGTGCAGCATTTTTGCCTGCGGGTCGTAACTGACCCAGCTTGGGACCGGCATCAGCAAATCGCCCTCGATGGCCATTTGCAGCGCGTAAAGGATGAGCTTGCTTCCCGGTGCAATCAGAATATCCGTGCTCTTGATGTATTCGTCGCCATAGATCGGGCGGTAATATTCGCGCACGGCCTCAACCAGAGCATCCAGACCGTCGGCCTTGAGGTACTCTTTTCTATGCGCTGCATCGGCCAGCGCCTTCTTAAGGCGTTCCGGCACCGGAAAAGGCGATTCGCCAAACCCCATGTGGTACACTGTTTCCCCGCTCGAACGTTTCTGGTGGACGAGGTCGTTGGCCCAAAGTGTCGGTGAATGGGGAAGGTTCTGGATGGTTTGTGTAAGTTTAATCGCCATTTTTTCTCTCCTTAAGGGCTATCAGGCAGCCAGTATTTGTTTTAGATCCATCTCGTGGCCACGGCCTTTTCTGCCGTGCTTCATTTTCTGGAAGAAGTCCGAGCCGAAATTATGCAGCAGCAACGAAACAAGCCCCGCATATTTCTCATGCTCCGGGCGGCGGGCATCGTAAATAATGCGGTCTTCATATCCGGTGATCCACAAAGCCTCCGGGTTGCGCTTGGCGATCACGAGATCCCCTTGCGCTCCGGCCTCGTGTGGCGAGCGGTGAAACCTGAAAATCACCAGCCCATCGCCCAAAAGATCTTTGACGGCGATCTGCAAGGCCAGAGGAAGCATTTCAAAATCCATCGTGTTATCACCCAAGGGGTCAAGCACGCTGATGACTTCCATTTTCCCCCATGCGGTGGACAGAGAAAAACGCGAACGCGCCGTATCGGAGAGGCCCTTCATGGCGCTGTTGTGAATCTTCCATGCTTTTTCGACGGGAAGGGAAAAGGCCTTGTGCCCTTCGATATCGCGGCCCTGGAAAATATATTTCGGCTTTACGCCCATCCGGCGGCATTCTTCGTGCAGAATGCGAATGTCTTCTTCCCGGTCATTGACCTTCAGGATCATGGGGGTCTGGTTTTCGAGGGATACGAAGCTAAGCCCCAGCATGTTCTCAACGGCACGCTTTGATACGTCCATCCACTTATAGCCCGGTCCATTTTCATTCGGGATATAGTTATTGTTTTCATCGCGCACAAGAAACTCGTCGGGATGCGAGAAGTGCGTCACAAGGTTCAGGTGCATATGAGGAAATTCTTCGTGGATGAGTTTGAATGTTTCCACCAGCGCTTCGTCAAAACGCTCGGGCCGGAAAGCGATTTCCTTTGTGCCAAAACGCAGAATATGAACGCCCGCCTGTCCGGCGGCCTTGGCAAAGCGGTAAAGGGTCTTGTTTGGCAAAACCATGATGTCGCCGCCGGAGAGCAACAGCTCCCGAACGGGATAGCGCTTCTCTCCGGTCTCCGGGTCTATCCCGCCATTGCTTTTAAGGGAATCGTTGTAGTTCAAAATGTAATCGCGCAGTTCTTCCGGGCGGGCGCTTGTCTTGCCCGTGTCCTTGTTGAAGAGGTCGAGGCGGTAGCAGTAACGGCAATGCGCAGAGCATGTCGGCGATGCGTAGCCAAGAACGATTTCGTCGTATTTGTGCAGCAATTTTCCGCGCAGGCTGTTGGAGCCGGGCGTGAAATTCATCTGGTTGGAGGGGTCTTTCGCGCCTTCAAAACTGAAGGTCTCCTCAAGCCTTGGCAATATCAATGCTGCAATCGGCAGGCTGGGCGGCATTTTGGGCACAAGAATATTTCCGTCCTGATCGGCCAGCTCTTCGCCCATAACCAGCGCCTGATAATGCGCGTTCGTGCCAAACATCATGCGTTTGTCGACGCCGCTTTCCTTCATTTTCGTATATTCGTCGGAATCGTATATCTGCCTGAGCAGTTCATCAACGCGCGTATGGGTAAAGCGACCGCGCAGCGGGCGTACATGTTTCATCTGCGTTTTGGGAATATCCAGACCGCGACTGGAGATTTCTGATGTTTTATCCATACAAATTTTTAAAGCTGTTAAACTTTCACAATCAGACGCAGATCAAATATGTGGGAGGTGGTGGAGACACCTGACGCATAGGTGCAGCAAACTAGGCGTATTATAAAAAAAACGCAAGAAAAAAATATTGCAACATATTGTTTTTAATGGGTTTTTTGTGTGCGCTGCAATATATTTAGTGCGTGATTATGGTTTTTTTCAATTCTATTAGTAACTTAACCTATGTGCGTTTATCGCAGCCTAACCTGCCAACAATGCATCCACCTGCGTGACGAGGTCGGTGAGGTGGAAGGGTTTGGAGACGATATGCGCGTTTTTATCGGCGGCGCTGTGGCTGCGGGCCACGCCGGCAAAGCCGGTGATGAACATGACCTTCAGTTTCGGGTGCCTTTTGGTTGCCGTGCGGGAAAGTTCAATGCCGTCCATGCCGGGCATGACGATGTCGGTCAGGAGAAGATCAAAGCCTTCATCGCTATCGAGCGCGGCCAGCGCCTCCAGCCCGTCGGCGGCGGCAACGACCTTGTGTCCGGCGCGCTTGAGCGCCATCTCAAGGAAGTTGCGCATGGCTTCGTCATCTTCAGCGAGTAATATTTGGGCCATGGTCGGTTGTCTCAAAAGTTGTTTAAACAGAAAACACAGGGCGTATCAAGGAGCTTCCATCGCTCTTGGCTTTCACAAGGGAAGGGCCATCCGGATTGCTGCTCCCAAGTTTTGCAAATACGGTGTCGCTTTCCGGGTAGGCGGTAGCGCGGACGGCGTACTGCTCCCATTGCATTTGCATGGTAACAGCAACAGGCTCGTTGTAAAAGCTTGCTAGTGGTTCGAGAATTTCACGGTCTTCAATGCTCTCCAGATATTCTTCTTTTGAGAGAAGTTCGGAAAGCGGGCACGGGTAGTGCGAGACAGGTTCGTTGTTTTCTTCAGCATCCTGATCGCCCTGATCTTCGCCGATTCCAAAAATGTCGGAAAGGACAAGCTCATGCAATTCGTCTTCATCGTCGTAATCATCGTGTGCGCGGGTCATTAGAAACTATTTCCTTTACTCAAGTTATCCCGTAAATGTTGTCATAATAAAAAATGACAATGATTTCAATAACTATTTTGACTGCTTGGTTGGGATCATGGCTTTTAAGAACTGTCCGGCGGCGGTTTCCCAGTTGTAATACTGCCGGATATAGGCGGAGCGCTGCGCTTTTTCGCTGGATTTAAGGGCTTTTTGCGTGGCGCGGGAAATGTCGCTGTCCAAAGCGCCGAGGAAACCTTCTGTGATGATATCTTTCGGCCCGCGCACGTTGTAGGCTGCCACGGGGAGGCCGCAGGCCAGCGCCTCGATCTGGACCATGCCGAAGGTGTCGGTGCGCGAGGGAAACACGAAAACGTCCGCCGAGCGGTAATGCGCCGCGAGATCTGTGTTTTGTTTGGGACCGACGAAGTGCACGTGGGGGTATTTCTTTTCCAGCGCAGCGCGCAGCGGCCCTTTGCCCACGACGACCTTGGAGCCGGACCATTCCATAACCAGAAAATCTTCGATGTTTTTTTCGATGGCGATGCGCCCGACATAAAGCGCGATTGGCCCCGGCAGGTCATGGAACAAGGTTTTTTCGCCGGGGGAAAACAGGGATAAATCCACCCCGCGAGTCAGGCGAACCATCGGGGTTTGAAAGTCCCAGTTTTTAAGTTCGTCCTCAAGGCTTTGGGTTGCCACCATCAGGGCGCGGGAAGGCGCATGGAAATTACGGACATAGTTTTTTGTGGCCGTATGGACCGCGTTGTAAGACGGAGGCAGAAAGCTCGCCGCACGCTGCGCCAGATAATCCGGGAAATGGCTGTGGTAACAGGTGGTGAAGGCAAGATTATTGTTCAGGCAATAACGCCGCGCCGCCCAGCCCAGCGGCCCTTCGGTGGCGATGTGGATGGTGCCGGGCGCAAAAGCATCGATCATCGCAGCAAGGCGGCGGTAGGGTGCAACGGCCAGCCTGATTTCCCGGTAGCCGGGCAGGGGGACGGTATAAGGAAAGTCCGCCGGGCCGATAACGCGGATCGTATGGCCGGATTTCTCCAGTTCCGCGATCAGGTGCTCATAAGTGCGCACGACGCCGTTGATCTGGGGGTGCCAGGCGTCGGTGACAATGAGTATCTTCATCGGCTCCATTCAGGGTTGTTGACATTCGTTGGGCCGATCCTACACTGGCCGACATGCGGATAATAGTTCTTATATGTTTGCTTCTGGGGATGTTCACGCCCGGCGTGGCCTTGGCCCAGCAATGCCAGGCGGATGCGGAGGTCATCGTTCGCATGCGCAAGGCCGAGATCGGTTCCTATAATGTGTGGGATACCGTTTATGGCCTGCGCGCCGATATCGAGCGTTTTGTCGGCGGTACGACCAGCGTTGCAAAAAATGCCGTCGTTGCTGGAGAAAGATATTTCAAGGTGGACGCGGATGTCACGCTGGTCATGGCCGAACTGGATCGGCGCGGCCGCGTCATTTGGGAAAAAGAACACGATATAAAGAACTTGCGAAAGCTTGTTAAGTTTCTCCCTGATAAAAACGGTTACATCGTGCTGGCCAACCGAAAGGAAGGCAAAGGCAAGGATCATATCTGGGTCGGGTTTTTTGATTTGAACGGAGGGCTGGTGCGCAGCAAAACCATCCGCAATGACAAATTTGAACTTTTTGCACAGGACATGATCCCCACGCATGAAGGCAACGGGTATTTGCTGGCGGCGGCGGCGCAGGGGCGCGGTTATGAAGCGGGAGGCTATGCTGTGCTGTACAGGCTGGATGCCAAGGGCGGTGTGCTTTCCGACCGGGCCTACATGCCGGGGCTGGAGAACCGGATTTTGGGTCTGAGCGCGGGAGAAGCGCCTTATTACTATGCCACGGGTTTTGCTCGTGCTGAGGATGGGCGCAAAACGGGCTGGGCGCTTAAAATTGAAGGCAAGGGCGCGATCGTCTGGCAGCGGCAATACCCGCGTGGCGCGGCGGCGCAGTTTGAAGTTGCCGCTGATTATAGTGATCCTTATTTCCTTGCAGCGGGTGAATCGTCTCCGGCGGGCGGGGGAAGCGGCGCGGCCTGGGTGGCGCTGCTCAGCGGCGATAACGGTGATATCATCTGGCAACGGTATTATTCTGGTGAAATGGAATTTCGTGCTGCCGATATTCTGACGCATGACGGGGGCCAGATTTCGGTTCTGCTGGACGCCCAGCGACCAAATGGGACAGATGAAAAAGAATTCCCGGAATATGCGCGTATCCTGACCTTGTCGCCCCGTGGTGTGGTGCTGCTGAGCGATACCTATTACAACGGCAGCGGGGCGCGGGCCTTTGACATGTTTCCTGGCCCCAATCAGGAGCGTATTATGGCGGGCTATTCCGATGTGGTGTACAGGGACGAAGACCCGGCGCATCCCGAGAAAGATGTCAGGGAAAGCAAAAGCCGCGAGGCATGGGTTCTGGCGGGCGCGCCCGTGGAGCCGTATGACGATCCTTGTGTTCAATCGGCTGCCGCCGATGAGGCGCAATAGCGGTAATTTCTTATGGATGATGGATTCTCTCACTTAGAAGATAAAAACGATACGTTTCGTCTGATAATTGACGAGGCGCAGGCCGGAGGGCGCGCCGACAAGGCGATTGCTGCGCTGTGCGAGGATTTGTCGCGGGCGCGCGTGCAGGATCTGATCGACAAAGGTTCATTGAAAATCAATGGATTGAAGATTAAATCTTCAAGAAAAGTTGAGGTCGGGGATGTCGTGGAAATTATCGTGCCGCCGATTGAGTCTGCGGTTATAGAGGCCGAGGACATTCCGCTTGATATCGTTTACGAGGATGATGATTTGCTGGTCATCAACAAGCCTGCGGGTCTGGTGGTGCATCCCGGCGCGGGGAACTGGAGCGGCACGCTGGTCAATGCGTTGTTGCATTATTGCGGCGACAGTCTTTCAGGAATAGGCGGCGTGGCGCGGCCGGGCATTGTTCACAGGCTGGATAAGGACACCAGCGGCCTTATGGTTGTTGCCAAGAACGACATGGCGCATCAGGGATTATCGGCACAGCTTTCGGACCGCAGTTTGAGCCGCACCTATAAGGCTTTGGTTCTTAAGGTTCCCGTACCCGCAAAGGGCGTCGTCAACGCGGCCATCGGGCGGCACCGATCGAACCGCCTGAAAATGACCATTGATGAAAGAAACGGGCGGGAGGCCATCACTCGCTATGGGGTTGAAAAGGCGTTCGGCGCGGCGCTGTCTCTGGTGGAGTGCAAGCTGGAAACCGGGCGGACGCATCAGATACGTGTTCATATGGAGCTTATAAAACACCCCCTGATCGGGGATGGTCTTTACGGGCCGCAACCAACGGCACTGCGCGCCGCCATGGAAAAGGAGGGGTATGACCTCAAAACCATCCAGAAAGCGCTGGAATTCCCGCGTCAGGCCCTCCACGCCAAGGCCATAGCCTTCATTCATCCTGTCTCCGGGGAGGAAATGGGCTTTGAAATCCCCCTGCCGGGCGATATGGATAAGTTATTGAAATCGCTTGATAAGTGATATTTCAACTTATCATTTTGATAAAATAGTTTGTATTTCCATAAAACATTATGTATCCTTGGAACATAAGGTTTGGCAAAAGGTTAATACAAGGACAAACCGGCGGTAAGGAAAAAAACAGGCTCACAAGTTATCTGAAAGGAATAGACAGACCATATTAAACCACCCTCTCGTTTCATGTTTCATTCGATCTGGTACCTCCCTAAACCGCTACCCCCAAAGTAGCGGTTTCTTTTTAGTCTTCCCAATTTGCCTTTGGACATCGTTGCTGCGCTCCTCGCGTAGGGTGTCCCTACGCGTCGTCGCTTGCGCCTTGTCTAAAACCAAATTGGTTTGACTATCTTTTACACTTTCGGGGTTAGGGCAGGGGCATCCGGCGGGGTGGGGGTGGCATCAGCACCCAGCCTTTTGAACGGATCGGGTTTGGGTTCCGGGCTGTTCTGAATGCCGAAATATCCGGGCGCGTATTTTACCGCCGCATCCAGAAATTCTTTGGCGTATTGCTTGCCGATAAGGTTGTCGTCGAAATCCCCGGCCTCGTACATGTGCCGGACGGTTTCGTATTTGAGGTGGGGGTCGTTGTCGAGTATTTCGGCACCATTGCTAAAGATCGCGTTTTGCAAGGCGCTTTCAAAGATGGCTTTGGTATCTTTGGAAAGATTCTTCTGCATTTGGCTAACCATATTGTTAACATCATCAAGCGTGTATTTCTTGCTTTGAATTGTTTTTATGGTTTCTTTTATCAGAGTTCTTTCGTTTTCAGGGATGTCCCCGACCTTATTAATAATGCCGTTCATAACATCCACGGCGTCTGACGGTCCTGAGACATCAAACCCGACTTTGGAATATATTTTTTCAATAGCAGCCTTTAGACCAGAGAGGGCAGTTTCCCCACTGCCATTATAAGGGGCGTCTTCCCCCGGCGTTTGTACGGCAGGTCCTGTGGAATGGTCACCGTGAAACTTCAGGACGCTTATACTCCCCAGCGCACGCATGGCCATAAAGGCCTCGCCGATTCCGGGCGTTTTTATAATCCCTCTTTCGAGAGCCTCTTTTTCAAGGGTGAGCATGGTCTGATCTGCCCCTGCTTCACTCATCAGCTTATCGCGGTTGAGATCATAAGGGGTTTGGCTGGTATGGCCAACTTCATGAAAAAGTATGATAGTGCGCCATTCTGCATCGGTTCCCGGAAGATGTTTCAGTTCTGATTCGGGTATGTTTGATATTGCTGATGCCATTCTTACTTTGGTCATGTCCATGAACGGCGTTGTCATCAGGGCAGAGTCGTTTATGTTATCGCCGTGAATTTCTATGCCATGTGCCGACGCGCCAGCGGGATTTATAAGCACGATCTGGGCTGCGTTGTTAATAGCTTCCTTTGAAATGTTGGTTGGAAAATCAGGAAAGTTTTTTTGAATATGGTTTCTTATCCGCTCTTCAACGTCATTAAAAATTGAGCCGGCCCTTTTTTCAGGCGTGCCAATGGGAGTGTTCATTCTGAGGTCGATAATGAAGGAGCCGAGTCTCACTTCTTCAGGGGTAATAATTATGAGTGGAATTCCAGCTTTTTCGCCGAGAAAATTCAGCAGGACGGGATCGAAAGTCCGCCTGACGGTATCGGTTGCAAAGATGTTTTCGCTCCCCTTTTCCCCGGTCATGCCCCTATTAAACAGGGGAAAAATTAAGAATATGTTAAATTTTGGTCGTTTGATAATAACCCACCTTTATCGTCACCCCCGTGGCGAGCGAAAACCGAAGGTTTTTGCGAGCTTAAACGACGGGGTCCAGAAAAAGAGCGCGGCTATGCCGCGCACGTTGTGGATCCCCGCCGTTTAAACCCGGCTCTGCTTCGCGGCGCCGGGTCGCGGGGATGACGGGAAGTTGGCAGGGTGTCCTAATCCAAAACGCCGTTCCAGTGGGCAATTATGTGGTCTTTGGCGAAGACTTCGGTGGCCTCATATAAAGGGAGAGGGTTTTCGATGGACTGGCCGCTGTCGCGGCCTTGGGGCGCGAATTTGATGCGCGCCTCGCTTCCCTGCGGCACATATTTGACGCTTCCCAGCGGCAGGCTGAGCCGGATGCCGTTATAGGCGTGGGTCGAGCCGCCGAAGGCGTCGAAATCGGCGTTGTCCGTCACGGTGATGAAGCCTTCGATTTTTGCGCCGTTAATGAAGTCTTTTTGCAGCGCCAGCGTGCCGCCGAGATCTTCGGCAAGGTAACGGCCAAGGCGTGCCTGCACCGTCACGTCATAGTTTGGCACGTCGTACCATGCCTGCACATGGCCGGTTAAAAGATGGTCGCCGTTCAGGCCCATCGCCATGGATGTGAGCGGATCACGCTTGAGCGCCAGCCAGCTTTCTGCCCCGAGCGCAAAGCGCTTTCCAAACGGGCGGTAGAGAATTTCACCGCCAAATCCGGCATACATTTCCTCAAGATACCCGCCTGTGAGGGCTATATGCGTATTCGGGTTGAAGCTGTGGGTGAAGCTGGTGAAGGCTTTGTCGAGCGTGATTGTATTGTCTGCAAAGTCGTCGATGTCGCTGCGCACGGGTAAAAGCGCACGCGGGCGAAAGGCGCGGATATTATCCAGATTATCCGCCACGTTTACACGCAGCGCGCCGCCAGTCGTCAAAAGCCCAAAAAACTCCGGCACGGTTTTTTCAATGATGAGCGCGGTGCGGTAAAGCGCGCCGCTGTCTTCCTCGGACAGGCTGATATCGTTATCGAGAATAAACTTGTAATTTTTCGGGCCGAAATAATCGAGAAAGCTGAAGGGTTTTTTTGTTCCTGTTTTTTCGGTTTTTGAATCATCGGTGATAAATTCCACATTGCGCCATATTTCCTGCGGGCTGCCCTGGTTATGCACCAGAGCCTGCTCGAAATCGCTGCGCATGAGGCGCACGGCGGGACCGCGCAGGTTGTAAACGATGGGTGTGATATAAAATTCCTCGGCATCCTTGCCGCCATGATTGGCCATGTGCCGCGCCGCCCGGCCGAGTTGGCGCGGGGCGGGGGTGCCCGCATTCATGTACAGCATTGCCCGTGCGAACTTTGCATCGCTGGCGGCGTCGTAAAGGTCTATGCCGGCGCTGTCTGCGGATATCTGCATTTGCGCGGGATCGGCATCGCCGCTGCGGTGGGTGCGTAGCGGGGCGGGGGCATCTTTCTTTGATGATTGAAAGGGCCACATATCCGGGCTGGCTTGGAATGAAAGGCGGCCCATGATTTTTTCCGTGCCCTGTATGCCGATGCTAGCGTCTGTCCAAGGCGCGGGGCGGTAAACCAGCGCAGCCGACCAAGGGGCAGCTGGATCGAACCCAAAGGCGGCGCGTTCTGATTCGTAACGGTCCGCGCCCCAGTCGAATTTCGCCGACAGGCCATTCACCCAAGGTGTGAAATATTCAACCCCGCCGAAAAAGCCGATGTCCTCGCCCGTGAACCAGTCAGAGGGCGCGTTCGGCATTTCGCCGTCCAAATCGCGGTTTTTGCCAAAATGAGAGTGGAGGGCTTTTAAAGGATTGCCGATATGCGCGGCGCTTCCGTAACGGCCCCATCCCATCCCCAGCGTAAAGTCGAAATCGTTGTAGCGTTTGGACAGCGCAAGATATTCCCCGGCCATGCGCTTATGCCCGATGGCCGATTGCAGGCCGATGGCTATGGACGGGCGGTAAGCGTTTTCGTCCAGCAGGCGCAGCTTGAAATCGACGCCGGGATAAAGCCTTCGCGCCTCGTCGTTGATGTCCGATACTTCGGCGCTCTGACGGATATTGATGTAAAGAGGCTGCGCGATCTGAAAACCGATATAGCCGTGGACATAAGGGTCGAGCGTCGATATGCCCGCCGTAACCGTTCCGGCCGGAGCCATGCGGGCGCTGGGGACAGTGTTAAGGCCTAAAGGGCCGGTGAGGATGGATGAGTAGCCCGTGGATTCAGCACGCACCAAACCGATGCCGTGAACAAAGGTCAGGCATGTTGCAAAAATGACCAAGCCAAAACGTCCAGAGTACACACGGCAAGTATTGTTGATATGCCCCTGTATGCAAAGAAGGAAAGCCTGTGCGTTTGAGGTTATCTGAGGGTAACTTGGTACAGGCGTGTTCACGCTGCTTCCTCAGATGATTCCATATTCAGGGGTTCTTATTGTTTCTTGCAGTCCTTCCTTACGTTCTCGTACTGGTCTTAACATGTGTTTGTCTTGTTCTGATCTGGCAAGGTTCTTACTTGCGCAGGCAGTATAAGTTGCTGGCCGATTCTATTGATACGCCGGCACACGGGCTGGTGTTCTTTGACGAAAAGGGACGTTTTTGCAAGGCTAACGACAAGGCGTACAAATACATTCCGTTCCTTGTCGAGAAGAATCGTAAAAGCCTCACCTATGACGGGTTTCTTAACTACCTTTTCGATCACGCGATGGATTGCGATGAAAGTCTGGAGAAGGCTATCGACAGCAACGCCGCAAAAGTCAGCACACAGGGGTTTCGTGAAGTCATCGAATGGGGCGATGGCAATATCTGTCTTGCCGAGGTGCAAAAGACGAAGGACAAATGTTCAATCGTCATTCTTAGCGATATCAGCAATCTTAAAAAACAGCAGGAGAATTATCTCCGGCTCAACAGGTACAGCAAGGAGCTTGGATATGCGCTGGAAACGGCATCTCTCGGGATTGTCATCAGCGATCCCAAACAGGCTGAAAACCCTATAATTTATGCAAATGAATCGTTTTGTCAGCTTGCGGGGATGAAGCTCGAAGAAATAGTCGGTAAGGATTGGGAAACGCTGCTTGGGTTTATTGACGACAGCGAAAATTCCGCAGATATCGTTGTGGGTGCGATTTCCAGCGGCGAAAAGCTGGATGCGGAGTTGGAAATCATCAGCGGCCAAAGTACACGCTGGCTTAACGTCAAATTGAATCCGGCCCGCGACGGGAATGGCCGCATTGATCTGTTTGTTGGTATAATTACCGATATCACACAGCAAAAGCAGCGTGAGGCAGAGTCTTTTCAAGGAAAAAAACTCGAAGCCCTGGGCCAGCTTGCCGCCGGTGTTGCTCATGATTTCAACAACGTGCTGTCGATTGTCGATGGCTATATCCGCATGGCGGAAAACGAATCGGAAAAAGACGGAAAAGTCTGGAACTTCATGCAGCATGCGCGCAAGGCCACCAAGCGCGGGGCTGATTTGACCAAAAGAATGCTGATGTTCAGTCGCCACAAGATCATATCGCAAAATGTTATCGATCTGCGGGAGGCTGTGAAGGATCAGGAGCCGCTATTGCGGCCGCTTCTGGATGCATCCATCAATTGCGTCATTCTGACCTGCCCGCAGGATGTGTGCATTGAATGCGGCCCGGACACGATCGGGCAGATATTGATGAATCTGGCTATCAACGCCCGCGATGCCATGCCTAACGGCGGCACATTTTCGGTTGAGGTTAAAATGGCAGAGCAGGAGGATTTGCCGGTCGCCGTTCCTGCGACAGAGCGCAATAAGTCCTTCGTTTGCATGAGTGTCAGCGACACCGGAATTGGTATGGATAAAAAGACGATGGACCGCATATTCGACCCGTTCTTTACCACGAAGGATCAGGGCAAGGGGACGGGGCTTGGCTTGTCGATGGTTTATGGTCTGGTTCAGGAAACCGGCGGTTATATTGGTGTCCAGTCGGCACCGGGGCGAGGGACGAGGATTTCGATATTTTTGCCGGTTTCCGGCAAAAAGCCGACGCGGCAGATCAAGGGAGATATACAAAATATCGCGGATTTCAAACTTGAGGGCTATACGGCCTTGGTCGCCGAGGACGAGCCGGATCTGCGTATGCTGGTGTGCGACATGCTGGAAAAACTCGGCATGCGAGTCTTGCAGGCCAGTAATGGTAACGAAGCTTTGGCAAAACAGGAAGATTTTGAAGGAAATATCGATGTGCTGCTTACGGATGTAGTCATGCCTGAACTCAATGGTGTGAAGCTTGCGGAATTGTTTCAATCTTTGCGCGAAGAGACTAAGATTATTTTCATGAGCGGGTATCCTGCCAATGGGAAGATGGCAAGGGTTGAGCTTCCGGAGGATGCCTACTTCATGGCCAAGCCTTTGGAGTATGAGTCTCTGGTACGGTTGATTTATCAAAGGTTGCGGGAAAGCGATGGTTCGGCTCAGGGCGAGGTGGAAAGCGTTGCTGGCGCACACTGGAAGACCGGGGGCAGTTCATAGGGATATACGCAGGGGCAGGGAGATTTCTGGATGAAGAAAAACGGAGCAGTCTTAAAGGATCTGAAGGTATTGCTTGTCGAGGACCAGAACGAGGCGCGCGCGATGATGCGCAATATGCTCTCTGAGCTTGGGATTACGCAGATTTTCGAGGCACCTGACGGCAAGCAGGCACTGCAATTTATCGATTCAGCTTATGACTTCATCAATCTGGTCATGTGCGATTGGAATATGCCCACGATGACGGGCGTGGAGTTGTTGCGGCAATTGCGTTCTGTGGACCCCAGCATGCCTTTTTTGATGATTACAGGACGCGGCGATATGGAATCGATCGTCGAGGCCAAGACGTCGGGTGTTACCGGATATATCAAAAAGCCGTTTTCGGCGGCACAGCTTGAGGCAAAACTGCGGGTTGTCGTTCATAAAATGGCGGAGGCTTCTTAGGCCATAAGCCCGCCTCTTTTCATGCCGTAAATCATCCTGTACTTTAGGGCATGGTTCATCATGACTACGATCTATGTGTCATTGGCGGTGGAATTAACGGCGCGGCCATAGCCCGCGATGCGGCTGGGCGTGGCCTGTCGGTCTTGCTGGTTGAAGCGGGCGATATCGCCAGTGCGACCTCTTCGGCCAGCACGAAGCTTATCCACGGAGGGCTTCGTTACCTCGAATATCTTGAATTTGGGCTTGTCAGGGAATCCCTTAAGGAACGCGAAACTCTTATGCGTACGGCACCGCATATGGTGCGGCCTATGGAGTTCGTTCTGCCGCACGATGAAAGCATGCGTCCGGCATGGATGATACGGCTGGGGATGTTTTTATACGATCATCTTGGCGGCTCGCGGAAGGTGGCAGGCTCGCGGGCCATAGAGTTGAAAACGCACGCATATGGCAAAATTCTGAAGGATGGGCATGAAAAGGGGTTCATTTACAGCGATTGTCAGACCGACGATGCGCGCTTGACGGTTCTTAATGTGATCGATGCAGCGGAGCGCGGCGCGAAAGTGCTGACGCGCACGGCCTGTACACGGCTGCGCTGCGACGGGGATTTCTGGACCGTTTCACTGCGCGATCTGGCGGGTGGCCGTGAGCGCGATGTGCAGGTTGCCATGGTCATCAACGCTGCCGGGCCGTGGGTGCGTGGTGTGCTGGAGGCCTCCGACCTCGCGCTTGAAGGTGCGGGGGTGCCGAATGTGCGGCTGGTCAAGGGCAGCCATATCGTCGTGCCGCGCCGCTATGAGGGCGATCACGCTTATCTTCTTCAGCAAAAAGACAGGCGCGTCGTTTTCGTTATTCCTTATGAAGGTGATTTTACCCTGATCGGCACGACGGAAGTCGATTTTCAGGGTGACCCCATCACGGCGCGGATATCGCCGGAGGAAACGGATTATCTTTGTGCCGCTTATAATGAATCTTTTTCGGAACCTGTTACCAAGGATGATGTTATCTGGGCCTATAGCGGGGTGCGGGCCTTGTTTGACGACGGCAAGGGCAATCCGACCACAGCCAGCCGCGATTATAAACTTTACCGTCATAAGGACATGCAGGCGCCGATGATTTCCGTCTTCGGCGGCAAGCTGACGACGCACAGAAGGCTGGCGCAGGATGCGGTTAGCAAGATACTGAAAATGGCCGGAAGGCCAGGCGCTGCGTGGACGTGTGCCCATGCATTGCCGGGCGGTGATACCGGAGACTTCAGCGAATTTATGCAGGCACAGGCAAAAAAATATCCGTGGTTGCCGGATGATTTGTTGAAGCGCTATGGCCGTTCCTACGGTACGCGCATGGATAAGTTTTTGGACGGTTCTGCATCACTTGGCGATTTGGGCAAGAATTACGGTGATGGCATATATGAAGCCGAAATTGTCTACATGGCGCGTTATGAGTGGGCGCGCACGGCAGAAGATGTTCTCTGGCGCAGGTCAAAGCTTGGTTTGAGGGCGTCTCCTGCTACGGAAAAAAATCTGGCGGCGGCCATACAATCAATGAACAAGGAAGAAGAAGGTGGAAATGAAAAATCTTCTGGCCATTGATCAGGGAACGACAAGCTCCCGCGCCATTATTTTTTCGCCGGAGGGCGATATTCTGGCGGTCCGGCAAAAGGAACTGAAGCTCCATTACCCGCAGAGCGGCTGGGTGGAGCAGAACCCGGACGATATTCTTGCCGATACGTTGTGGGCTTGTGAAGGCGTATTGGGTGAAGTGGGCGATGTTGCCGCCATCGGCATCACCAATCAACGCGAAACGACAATTATTTGGGACCGTGACAGCGGCAAGCCCGTTTATAACGCTATCGTCTGGCAGGACCGCCGCACGGCGGATTTGTGCGCTTCCCTGAAAGCCAAGGGCCATGAGGATATGGTGTCCGGTAAGACGGGATTGTTATTGGACCCGTATTTTTCCGCCACGAAAATTGCGTGGATTTTGGACAACGTCGATGGGGCCAGAGCGAAGGCAAAAGCTGGGAAGCTGGCTTTTGGCACGGTCGATACGTTTTTGCTTTGGCACCTGACGGGTGGCAAGGTTCATGCGACAGATGCGACGAATGCCTCGCGCACGATGCTGTATAATATCGTAGAGCAGCGATGGGATGAGGAACTATTAAGGCTGTTCAATATCCCGCAATCGATTTTGCCGGAAGTGAAAGACAACGTCGCCGATTTCGGCAGTGCGGCGCTTGCCGGGCGCAATGTCCGTATTGGCGGCATGGCCGGGGATCAGCAGGCGGCGCTGATCGGGCAGGCGTGCTTTGAACATGGCATGGTCAAATCAACCTACGGCACGGGCTGTTTTGCGCTGATGAACATCGGCGGGGCGTTCAAACGCTCGCAAAACAGGCTGCTGACGACAATCGGCTATCGTCTGGACGGCAAAACGACCTATGCGGTAGAGGGATCCATTTTCGTTGCGGGTGCGGCGATTCAATGGCTGCGCGACGGCCTCGGCGTTTTTGCCTCGGCAAAAGAAAGCGAGGCGCTGGCGCTCTCTGTCCCGGATAATGGCGGCGTGTATTTCGTTCCGGCCTTTACAGGCCTTGGCGCGCCGTACTGGCGGCCGGAGGCACGGGCCATTATTTGTGGCCTGGGGCGTGAAAGCACAAGGGCGCACATCACCCGCGCCGCGCTGGAGGCACAGGGCTATCAGACGCTCGATCTGATGGACGCCATGCGCAGGGACAGCGGGCGGGAGCCGGAGGTTATCCGCGCCGATGGCGGGCTGGTGGCCAATGCGTTCGTGTGCCAGTTTCTGGCGGATATGCTGGGCAAGCCGGTGGAGGTCCCGAAAGTTGCGGAAACGACGGCCTGGGGCGCGGCTGTGCTGGCCGGGGTTTCGGCGGGTGTGTTCAACGGCTTGCAGGATGCCGGGAAGCGCTGGAAGGCCGCAAGGCGCTACGAGCCACGGATGGACGTGGCAAAGCGCGAGGCGCTTTATACCGGATGGAAAAAAGCCGTCGGGATGCTTTTGTAGTCTTTCTGATTAAGAATGTAACTTCTCAATACATCGTCATTGCACGGCTTGTCCGTGCAATCCAAATGGATCACACGCATAAAGCGTGTGATGACGAAGTGTGTGACTGAAATGACTATACAGAAAGGCTGCTGTCAGAAGACAGCGGCCTTTTTGAGAAATGTTTTTCTTCTTACGGCAGGCCCGTTACGTTCGCCGCCTGATCGACCAGAAGGGTAACGGTGTTCGCGCCATTGACGATCTGGTAGATGTCGAATGTGTTCCCAAGGCCGTCATTGTGTGTTCCCATGTTTGTTATGGTTTCGCTGGCGGCGTTGTAGTTAAAGTTATCGCCAGCCTCCATATCGACCACAAGAAGCTTTCTTTCATCCGTCATGGCCAACACATCTGAAAGGTTCATGGTGACGGTATTGGTTGCTCCGTTTTGTGTGTTAATGACTTCCATATTTTTGATGAAAGCATTGTTGATTGCCGTGAAATCAATGTTACCCATACCCAGGAATTTCAGTTCGTCGCCCCCTGTTGAGGTGGCAATAGACAGGAAGTCCGTGCCGCCGTCGATAATAACGCCGGCACCTGAGGCAAGATTGGCGGTTGCGCCTGCGGCAAGGTTGATTGCAAACGTATCGTCGCCTTCCATGCCGTGGAAACCGTTATTGACGTTGTCGATAGAGAACAGGTCGTTTCCGGTGTTTCCGACGATCAGGTTACCGGATGCGGTGCTATCGTTGCTGAAATGGTCGTTGCCAAATCCACCAAAAACCTGATGCCCGGTGTTGCTTACGTTGATTGTATCGTTGCCGGATCCAGCAAACACCTTGTTGTTCGTTCCGGATATAAGCACGGTTTGCCCGGTTGTGCTTGATGAGCCAAATACCTGGTTGCTGCCGGTGATGGTCGTTGAGGCGGTCGTAGTATCGTAAAGATTGAACGTTCCATTCAATGTAACGGCATTTCCGCCGAGGTCCGTGGCGATCACATTGAGTGCTCCGCCTAAATTGTTGCCTGTAAAGGCGTTCGCAAAGTTTATTTCAAGAACGCCGCTTGCGATATCGCCCGTCGTTAGGTTGACATTGGTCGAGGCGATTTTTCCCGCACCGACCAGGCCATTCAGGAACGAGAGCGTTCCGGTGTCGACTCTGTAGCTTAAAGAATCGCCGGAGATGATTTCCTTGTCGACGAAGGCGCTGTTCATATCCAGCCGCCATTGCGTACCCTCGGATGCAGAAAAATACTGTGTAGGAGCGAGGAAGCTGGGGTTGATAACTGGCGCTTCGTCAAAGAGGTTCAACAACGGCGTATACACAACACCGTTCATTGTCACGGTTCCAAGGTCGTTGACGGCCATAAAACCGACCGGGGGCAGATGATGTCCGGGCGTCATTTCAAAGTCGAGCGCTGCGCCGATATACTTAATATCCGCCGTCGTGGCCGTGATATTGTCGAGCATATACAATCCGGCGTTCGGGCCTGTCAGGGTAAAAGTGACGGATGGCGCAAATGACGCAACCAGACGACCGACTACGGCACCGCTTGCCGTGTTCTCACTAATCGGGAATGTCATGACGTTCACAGCCAGCGGGGGCGGTAAATCGCCCAGGGTCGAACCCGGAGGCGGCGGTGGCGGCATCATAATAGAATCGCCAAACTGGTTGAACTCGCCGACAGGCTCATTAAACATCGGCATAGGCTGGAACGGACGGAAGTCAATAAGCGGCTTGCCATCCAGAAGGCCGTCCTGCTGTCCCGTAAAAATATTCATGCCGGGTAGCGGCGGCGGAGGCAATACGGGTTCCTGATCGAGCAGAACTTCCTCGGCGGCTTGCGGCTGCTCTTCGGCAGCATCCTGCTGTTCCAGCAAAGGATCGGCTTCGTCCGGTTCTGCGGCAGGCTCGGAATTCGCCTTGTCCGACTTTTCATCGTTCAGCGAAGAAAAGAGTGCGGGTGCAACCGTGGAAACCGCGACGAATTTCTGGGTCATCTCCCCGGCGCTTCTTACGCCAAGGTGTTCGATTTCACCGTTGCCGGATGAAAACTTTCCTGTCTCGAACTGCTCGGCCAGCGTCATTTCGTTGCCGTTCATGTCGCGCAGGACAATAGCGCCTTCGATAACGGTAACCTCACCGGCATCGACATCGGCCATGATAATCGTGCCGCGTATGCCGATCGAGCCGACAGGCGTGTCGATTTTGACATCGTCCGGGTCTTCGCGGCCGATCAGGCCGGATGTAAAGACGAAAACGCCCTTAAGGACAGAGAAATTCGTTGTGCCCGATTGCGAAGCCGGATCGTAAACATATTCGTCAATCGCAAGTCGCGCATTTTCCGACACGGCAAAGCTGGTTTGGTCGGCGAACACGATATTGACCGCGCCCTCGCCGGAAGTTTCAACCACATCGCCCTGATAGATCGGCGTGCCTTTGGTAACCGGCTCGACGCTGCCGTCAAGGCGCGTTACGGTGGCTTCGCCGGTAACTTCCTGAACCGCGCCCACGGGCGAGGCATCGTTCATCGCGCCATTATCGGCGTATTGCGCCGGGCTGCGGGCGAAGGATTCGACAAGCTCGGGTGTCAGTGTTTCGCCGCCCGGCGCCGTCAGCGCAGGGGCGGGCTCGGCTGCGAAATAATCTTCGACAACAATTTTCCCGTGCGGGCCGTCGAGGACAAGATCCATGCCGTCGCGTACGATGTCCGCATCGCGTACATAGGATGCATCGGGGAGGTCGACCTTGTCGCCGTCAATGGTCAGTGTGATTTGTTTGTGCCCGGCCTCGTTGTTGCCAGTAAAGCCGTCGAAATTCTTGTAAGCCATTTTGTCCCCTGTCCCCGTATACACATGCCGTCCTGAAACCCGCTTTGGACCGCTTCTTTTCATATTAGTATACAAGTGGTTAAAAGGGCGTAAGAATTAGATAAAATTGAATATAAAAGCTGATAAATTTTATGTTTATTATCAGTGGGTTGCGGATGATTGCTGATTT
>DIHF01000042.1:5881-6027 GCA_002420015.1 Micavibrio sp. UBA5703 | reverse complement strand
TTCTTGTAAGCCATTTTGTCCCCACACCTTTAAAACTTTAATTTTTAAACCCGCTGTAATTTCAAAATGCACGGAACCCACGCCGCGCCTATCTTTTCATATTAGTATACGAGTGGTTAAGACGGCGTAAGAATTAGATAAAATTG
>DIHF01000042.1:5480-5644 GCA_002420015.1 Micavibrio sp. UBA5703 | reverse complement strand
GGCGTAAGAATTAGATAAAATTGGATGTAAAAGTTGATAAATTTTGTTTTTATTATCAATGCCTTGCAATAATATGTCAGAAAAAACGTGTTTTGCGCGAAGACTCGAAGGGGCGAAGAGTCATTTTTTTTCGTCATCACGCGCCTTGTGCGTGTGATCCACCT
>DIHF01000042.1:0-5242 GCA_002420015.1 Micavibrio sp. UBA5703 | reverse complement strand
CGCCTTGTGCGTGTGATCCACCTGTCCGGCGGAGCGAAGCGAAGACGGATGGATTGCGCGGACAAGCCGTGCAATGACGGCAAGAGGTCAAAAAACCAGATTGGTTCTCTCAAGCCGCCGTCCAGCCGCCATCAATGGGAATGGTTGCGCCAGTGATGTTTTCGGCAGCGTCGGAACACAGAAATAACGCGAGTTTCGCGATCTGATCCGTGGTCACGAATTTCTTGGTCCATTGCGCTTTGAGCAGAACATCGCGCACGACTTCTTCTTCGGTGATACCGCGTGCCCTGGCGGTGTCGGCGATTTGTCCGTCGACCAGCGGCGTCTTCACATAGCCGGGACAGATAGCGTTGCAGGTGATGTTGTTTTCTCCGAGTTCGACGCCTATGGTTTTGGTCAATCCCGCCAGCCCGTGCTTGGCTGCGACATAGGCGGCCTTGTACGGCGAAGCCACCAGCGCATGCGCCGAGGCATTGTTGATGATGCGGCCCCAGCCTTGCTTTTTCATGTAGGGGACGGCGGTGCGGATGGTGTGAAAGGAGGAGGATAAAATAATCGCGATGATCGCATCCCATTTCTCCGGCGGAAATTCCTCGATCTTTGCGACATGCTGGATCCCGGCATTGTTGATGAGGATGTCGAGGCTACCCATTTCCTTTGCGGCGTCATGGACCATGGAAACGATCTGATCCGGCTTGGTCATGTCGGCGCCGTTATAAAGGCACTTTACGCCCTTTCCTTTGATGGAGGTTATGGCCGCGTCGATATCTTCTTTTTTGCCAAAACCGTTGAGGACGATATTAACGCCTTCGCTTGCAAAGGCTTGTGCAACGGCAAGGCCGATGCCGCTGGTCGATCCTGTGATAAGTGCCGTTTTTCCTTTAAGAGCCATACTACCCTCCTTGTCTGGCCTTAGTTTAATTAGCAATAAAGCCATCGCCTATATTTTGTTATTCTTTATCCATGGTTACCCCCTAATTCATCATGGACATAATGATGTTCCTGAATTAGCTTTGCTCACTAAACCTTTATTCTTGGCTATCATGAGCGTTGCAAGAGAGATCAAACACAGGCTGGAGGCCGTACTTATCATCGGCGTGCTAAAGGCGCTCGGCGTGATGCCGGTGGATGCTGCCTCCGCAGCGGGCGGGAAGGTCATGCGTATGATCGGCCCGCGCATGAGGAGACACAAGCGCGCTCTCGAAAATATCGCCCGCTTCTTGCCGCAGCTTACGGAAGTGGAAAGACAAAATCTGGCGCTGGAGATGTGGGAGAATGCCGGGCGCGTTTTTGGCGAAATCCCGCATAGCAAGCGTATTCTCGACGATCCTGCCCGTTTTCGTTACGTCGGGCTGGAGGAGGCGGTGAAGGGTGTCCCGGAAAATTCTGGCGGCGTGGCGCTTAGTGGTCATTGCGGCAACTGGGAGCTTTCGCCAGCGCCGTCCTACAAAATGCAAAAGCCGCAGCTCAGTTTTTACCGCAGTGTCAACAACGCAATCCTCGATCGCGCCTTAAAAAAATACCGCGAGGCGATATGTACGGGCGAACTGGTCCCCAAGGGTTCCGACAGTATGAAGCGCGCCATGCAGGCCGTGCAGAAGGGTTATTTTATCGGCATGCTGGTCGACCAGAAGGAGTCACAGGGGATCGAGGCGCCGTTTATGGGCGTCCCGGCCATGACCAATCATGCCCCGGCGCTTTTGGTGTGCCGGTACAATGTACCGCTTTATATCGGCTTTGTCGTGCGGGAGAAGGGCGCGCATTTCCGTATGGAGTGTCGCCGCGTGGATGTGGAATTGACGGGCGATAACAAGGCCGACGTTCCGGCCATTACCGCTAAAATCAACGATATTCTGGGCGCATGGATATTGGAACATCCCGCGCAGTGGCTCTGGACGACACGGCGCTGGTAAGGACAGGTATATTTAAGGGCTGGACACAGCCCGAGGCTTATTTTATAAGCGCATATCAAATATTTGCCCTGTTTTAGGGCAAAAGGCAGCCCGGGTAGCTCAGTGGTAGAGCAGGCGACTGAAAATCGCCGTGTCGGTGGTTCAATCCCGCCCCCGGGCACCACCATCCCCCTAAAATCCAATCTAATCTCAATAGATCATCAAGGCTTTGGCTGGTACAATGGGGGTGAACGTATCTCACATCGGCCCGGATCATGGCGGCTAAAAAAGAAAAATCGGCGAAAATGAAAGAATGGAGCGCGGAACGATGGTTGTTTCTGGCGCTGATTGGCGGGGCGTTCGCCGTGGCGGCGCTGGCTTATGTCACGCCGCCGCTAAAGGCAGTGTTCCTGTCGGAATACGGCGCGTTTTCCAACCTCGCCGTTTTATTTTACCTCATTGCGTTCGGTTACGGGGTGAAGGGAATTTCTGCGCTGAACATGGAGAGCTGGAAGGGGCGGTGGAAGAAACTTGCCCTGTTGTCGCTGCTGGCGCTGTTCATGGCGGCGGAGGAGATGAACTGGGGCCTTACCATCCTGAAGGGGACGCATGACGACTGGGTCGTTCATAGCGTCAGGGATCTGGTGGCGCTGTCGCTGCGCGGCATGCCGGAGCACACGGAAATCACGCTGGTCGGGTTTATTGCACTGGTACGCTGGATGATAATGCTGGCGGTGATTTACGGCGTGGGCCTTGGGCTTTATCACCGCAAAAAACTTGCGGCAGCGTGGCAAAAACACCGCGCCGCGCCGGGCTTGTTTTATGCGTGTTTCTTTATCGGGCTGGTCGCGCTCGAAATTCTTATGAAGGCGGGCTATCTTCCCGGCCACACCATTTTAGGCGATTGCCTGAGCGCTTGCGCGGCGCTGGCGTTTTTAATGGGCGGGTTGCATATCGGCCACCACGGCCAGAAATAAAAAGGCCGGGAACCCCGGCCTTTGATTTGAAGAAAGTTTATTTACTAATTAAGCATGTCTGCAACGGGGGCTGTTGAGGGGCTTTTTGTTAGCGTCTCTGCCCCTTTCTCAACAACTTCAGACACAGAGGCTGATGCATCTGAGAAATGTTCTATTGCGTCGGCACCATATTGAAAAGCGTGCGCTGTACCACCTGCTATTTTGGTAGCCCCTGTTTTGAAAAGGCCTGCGAGCGAGGTGCCTACGCCAAGGGGGCTAAAGTACAATCCTGTTGCCACGACAACTGACGCAATGTAAGGACTATATTTCGCAAAGGTCTTCGCAAGGCTCCAGCCGCCGCTGGCTGCGCTGCTTAGTGCCTGTTTGGTTTCTTCTACTGCTGCCATTGTTTCTCTCCGTCATCCTTCTATTAAAGTTAAAACCGCCTATCGTTTCTTGATGTTTGTATATTA
Source organism: Micavibrio sp. UBA5703 (assembly GCA_002420015.1). Lineage (GTDB taxonomy): Bacteria > Pseudomonadota > Alphaproteobacteria > Micavibrionales > Micavibrionaceae > UBA5701. The sequence continues at coordinate 1,921 of DIHF01000042.1, read as the reverse complement.
ACATAACGTTAATATCAAATGCAAACTTTTATTATCAGAATTCCATTATTAAGGTTGAGTGGCCTCCGGCTGCGCCTGATATTTGATTTCTGTGGCCCCCAATTGTATGCCTGCACCAGAGGTGCCCGGCTCGCTTTGGTTTAACTGTAACTCAGCGTGACCGTTGTTTTGTGCTGCCGTAAAAATAAAGTACAACTTAGGTTTCCCGTTACGATCGTTGTAGCCCGGACTTTCGTATATTTTGCCAAGCATATCTGCCAGAGTACTGCGAGCCTGTTCGTTTGCGAGCAGAGTTGACGCGTTCTTAACAGCAATTACGCGGCCGTTAACATTGTGCGGATCGGTGCCCCATGCCACGTAAGGGCCGGCATCTGTCGATGCGATCTGACCCGCCGTGTTAAGTTCTTTCAAGACATCGTCGCGCTTTTTCCCCCGGAGGCTTTGTGCCGGGAAGTAGGCGATATCTTTCTCATCATCGACGGTTTTCTCCCGTTGGGTGCTATATGGCGTTGATTGGGTTTCAGCTATTTTCTTGGTGCAATCTGCCTCTGCTTTACCAGCTATTGCAACTTTTTCTTCCTTGAGTTTGTCTACCTGCGCGTTCAATTCCCTGATTTTCAGTTGGTCGGCTGTGAGAGGCTTTTCACTTTCTGCAGGGGCGTATTTACATTGCGTGATGTAACTGCTTGCAAGCATGGCGACTATAACGTGAAGTGTATGGTTTTTTGCCAATTTTGCTAATGGATGAACTGGATCTATCACCCGCTCAAGTGCCTTAACGGCAGCGTCTTTTTTATTCGTATCAGCCGATTTATATTCCCTAGCTCTTTGCGGGTCCAATCTAAACCCGATGTCGTCCCCAGCGGCTTTTTTATCTGCAGCATTTATTGCATCTTGGTTCGTCGTCATATTTGTTCCCTCAATTTCAAAAAAATCGCGTGTTGCGATAACGACAGCAAATTAACATAATTTTAATATGGAAATCAAGTTTTTTGTGCGGGGTGGGGTGATTTGGTTGATTTTGTTGGGGTTTTGGTGCGGCGGCCCATTGAAAAGGAGCGGCCAAAGGCCGCGCTTTTTCTGGATCCCCGCCGTTTTAGCCCGTCTTCCCCCGGCTCAAGGCCGGGGTTCGCCGGGCCGCGGGGATGACGAAGGATGTGGGATGACGATTGGGGGGTGGGATGACGATTCGGGGGAATCTTCGTGAATAGCCGACTGCAAAGATCCCTCGGCTATGTCACGGCCCGCTTTGCGGTCCGTAACTTCGCTCGGGATGACACCAACGAGTCAGCAACAGGGGCGAGGAGGGGGCTGAGGAACCGGCCCGTATAGCTTTCCGGGCTTCGGCAGATGTCTTCGGGGGTTCCGGCGGCGACGATTTGCCCGCCCTTGTGGCCACCCTCGGGCCCGATGTCGATGATGTAGTCGGCGGTTTTGATGACGTCCAGATTGTGTTCGATGACGACAACGGTATTGCCCTGATCAACCAGCGTATGAAGAACCTCAAGCAATTTTCGCACATCGTCGAAATGCAGCCCTGTGGTCGGCTCATCCAATATATAGAGCGTCTTGCCGGTCGAGCGTTTGGAGAGTTCTTTCGACAGCTTCACGCGCTGCGCTTCGCCGCCCGATAAGGTGGTGGCCTGCTGCCCGACCTGCATGTAGCCGAGGCCAACGGCCTTGAGCGTTTCCATCTTGTCGCGGATCACGGGGACCGCTTTGAAAAATTCGGCGGCTTCCTCGACGCTCATGTTCAGGATGTCGGCGATGGATTGCCCCTTGTATTTGATCTCGAGCGTTTCGCGGTTGTAGCGCGCGCCCTTGCACGCGTCGCACTCGACATAAACATCGGGCAGGAAGTGCATTTCGATTTTAATGACGCCGTCGCCGGAACAGGATTCGCAGCGCCCGCCCTTGACGT
>DIHF01000078.1:22375-32523 GCA_002420015.1 Micavibrio sp. UBA5703 | reverse complement strand
GATGGCGATGAAGGGTTGCGGCAAATCCTCAATGTTCAGGCCGCCGAAATTTTCTTCCAAAATGGCGTGAAGTTTCTGACCGCCGATTAGCCCGGCGCTGCGCACCCGGAAATCAAGATATGAAAGAACCCGCAGGCGGTTGAGCGTCAGTGACCAGTCTTCGAACTCGTTGAGTTTTCCGGCCAGATAGGCCGCCCCAACCACCGCGCCGATCGATGTGCCGGAAATGATGCTGGGATAAATGCCATGCCTTTTTAGGGATCTGATGACGCCGATATGGGCAAAGCCCCGGGCCAGACCTCCGCCCAGAACAAGGCCGACACCGGGTTGCCCGTTTGATACGGAAAAGCCCTTTTTGCCTTCTTTATTCGTGTCGTTTTTTTCTGTCATAACTTGCAGATTCCCCTATTATCATTATAACACGTAGGGGTGTCCGGAGATATGAATATACCTGCTGCAATGCCAAAAAAATCAAGTATTTACCTGATGGAGCGCCTGTTTGCGGGCTACCTGAAACCCTATAGGGGAAAGCTGTTTGCGGCTGTGTTTTTCATGCTGATCGCCGCCGCCACGACGGCTGCGCTGGCCAAGCTGATGCAGCCGGTTCTGGACGATGTTCTATACGCCCGGAACAGCGATATGATTATGGCTGTGGCCGGGGCGGTTCTGGCCACTTTTGTGCTGCGCGGCATTTCCACTTATTTCCATACAGTCATCATGAGTAATATCAGCCAGAGTATCATTGCCGATATCCAGCGCGATTTATTCCGGCATTTAATGATTCTGGATTTGGCGTTTTTCCATGCCAATCCCAGCGGCCAGCTTATTTCACGTGTAACAAACGATGTCAGCGTCGTACGGGCCGCCGTGTCCGACACCCTGACGGGCGTGGGCAAGAACTTTTTAACCCTGCTTTTGCTGGTCGGGCTTATGCTTCATCAGGACTGGAAGCTGGCGCTGGTGGCGTTTGCCATTTCGCCCATTACAGGCGGCATGGTGGCCTATATCGGCCACCGCCTGCGCAAGGTATCCCGGCGCACGCAGGATGAGATGGCGAGGCTGTCGGATATCCTTTCGCAGATATTCCAGGGCGTCCGGCAGGTGCAGGCCTACGGCATGGAAAATTACGAAAGCACGCGGGCGGGTGGCGCGATCGACAAGGTCTGCGCACTGAACATTAAAACCTCGCGCATCAGGAATCTTTCAACGCCCGTCAATGAATCCATAGTCGGGCTGGCCTTTGCCGGCGTGATTGTCTATGGCGGCTATCAGGTCAGCGAAAACGTCATGTCGCCGGGGCAACTGGCTTCGTTCATCGCCGCATTCACGCTGGCCTACGAGCCGATGAAAAAACTGGCGCGGCTGAACAGCAGCCTGCAACTCGGTCTTGGTGCTATCGAGCGCGTGTTTGAAATGATGGACCGCCCGCCAGGCGTTCAGCAGAAAGAGGGTGCGTTGACGTTGGCGGCACCAAAGCCGGAAGTCGTTTTTACCGATGTCCGGTTTCAATATGACGGTGCGGAAACGCAGGCCCTCAAGGGCATCAGCTTTCGGGCGCAGCCCGGCAAGGTGACGGCGCTGGTCGGGCCGTCGGGCGGCGGCAAGAGCACCATCATCAACCTCATTCCGCGCTTTTATGATGTGACGGGCGGTGTGGTGAATGTGGGTGGCCATGATGTGCGTGATCTGACGCTGGAAAGCCTGCGAAAGCATATCGCGCTGGTGTCGCAGGACATCACGATTTTCGACAACACGGTTGCCGCCAATATTGCTTATGGGCGCGAGGGTGCGTCCACAGAGGAAATCGAACGCGCCGCCATCGCCGCCGCCGCGCATGATTTCATCAAGGGATTTCCCGAAGGTTATGAAACGATCGTGGGTGAAAATGGCGTGAAATTATCCGGCGGGCAGCGCCAGCGGATTGCCATTGCTCGTGCGATTTTACGCGATGCGCCCGTATTGCTGCTGGATGAGGCGACATCGGCGCTGGACAATGAATCCGAACAGGCCGTGCAAAAGGCGCTGGAGGCGCTGGAGAAGGGGCGCACAACCATCGTCATCGCGCACAGGCTCTCGACCGTTCGCGCGGCGGATCAGATCATCGTGCTCGACCAGGGGCGCATCGTTGAAACAGGTACGCATGAGAAGTTAATTGTGGCGGGCGGGCTCTACGCAAAAATGTATCAGGCGGGGTTGAGGGAGTAGATAATTTACGGGCTAAGTGGTTTGCCTTCGTTAAGAAAACCGTTTCGGTAGATTTTAGTTGTTTTTTTTCCATTTTCGAAGTTGATTGTGGCTACCATTCCTAGCTTTTCATCGTGGCATTGGGCCATGAAATTATCGCTTGGAACTTCAAAATCTTCAGCTTCATCAAGGCATTCCTGAACGTTTTTTGCTTTAATAACACGAGTATCTTCGTAGGCACCGGATTTATCATAGAATGCAATTTGAAGATGTTGTGCTGGAATTTTTCTGAGGTCGTGCTCGGCATCGGGAGCACAGCCCATTGCGCTGAGTAAAAATACAGATGAAAGCGCCGGGGCGAGTATTGTACTGATTGCTGATTTTTTCATTACGCATTTCCTTTAAGCGGCTTCGTGGTATCTTTTGTAGGATGAAAAACGGTAAACTGTCAAACAATTATGAAAAGGTTGTGGCCGGATGGCGGGTAAGAGGATGACGGATTTTCTGACGGTGTTGGCGCTGGCGTATCTGGCGGTGCTGGCTTTCATGTATTTCAACCAGCGCAACATGCTGTATTTCCCCGATAAAAACCGGCCCGACCCGGCGGCTTACGGGGCGCAGGGGATGGTCGAAATCGCCCGGGTGACGACAAAAGACGGCTTGGCGCTGGAGGGGTGGTATTTTCCGCCTCTAAATCCCGGCGGACTGGTGATTGTCAATTTCCACGGCAACGCGGCGCGCATGGCCGACCGCGTTCAGAAGATGGCCGATTTCATTAACGGCAGGGGCTACGGCGTGCTGCTGGCTGAATATCGCGGCTATGGCGGCAATCCCGGCGCACCGAGCGAGCAGGGGTTTTACGAGGATGGCCGCGCTTATCTTGATTGGTTGCGGGAGAAGGGTATCGGCCCGGCGCAAACGGTGCTTTACGGGGAATCGCTGGGTACGGGCGTAGCGATCCAGATGGCTACCGATCAATCGGAAGGGGCGTATGCAGCGGTGATACTGGAATCACCCTATAGCACGCTGGCCGAGGTCGCGCAGAGCATTTACTTTTACCTGCCCGTTAAATTCCTGATGAAGGATCAGTTCCGAAGCATCGATAAAATTGCCGCAATCAAGGCACCGCTGCTTATTATTCATGGCGCGCAGGACAGGACGATCCCCCTGCGCTTTGCGCGGCGGTTGTTTCAGGCGGCGGTCCAGCCTAAAAGCTTTGAGGTTCTGGACGCGGCAGGGCATAATGACCTGTACAACCACGGGGCGGCGGCGCTGGTGCTGGATTTTCTAAAGACGCCCGGCTTTTCCGTCCCCGAAGTAAAAACCATTGAGGAGATTCCAGATAATGCCTTGCCATGCGGCGATGATTGAAAAACTAGTTACCGTCAAGGTGGATCAGGAAGTCGGCGAGGCGATTGCCTTGCTCCGCAAGCACCGGGTGGACGCCCTTCCTGTTGTGAATGAAAACGGCGAACTGGAAGGGATTTTTAGTACGCGGGTTTTGCTCAAGAACCTGCTGCCGGTTTCCGTCACGACGGGTGATGCCTTGGGTATGGGCGTGATGGTTGGAGCCGCGCCGGGCGTGGCCAAGCGCCTGAAAAAAGTTAAACCCTACAAAGTTGGCGAGTTGATGGACCGCAACGTCAACGTTGTCACTCCCGGCACGCCGTTGTGGGAGGGCGTCAATATACTTGTCCGCAAAGGACCGCCCATCCTTGTCGTGGAGAGTCAAAGCGGCAAGCTGCTTGGCATGATCGACGAGCAGTCACTCATCGACGAGATGGAGCGTGTGCAGGATGAAACCGAAATATAAATTAACGCTTGGGCTGGCCGTTGCCGTTGTTTTGGTGGTTTTTGTTGCCTTTGCGGTTACGGGGCTTGCTTCCCCTTCATCGACACTAACAATTCAAAGTGCAAACGGCGCCAAGCATGTTTTTAAAGTTGAGGTGGCGCGCACGCGGGAGGAAATGGCACAGGGGCTTATGAACCGTACGGAACTTGCCGCCGATGCCGGAATGGTCTTTCTGTTTGAAGATGAAGATTACCGATCCTTCTGGATGAAGAACACACTTATACCGCTGGATATTATTTTTATCGGCAAGGACGGTACGATCCGCCATATCCACCCTATGGCGCTGCCGCTTGATGAAACGCCCGTTCCATCAGGCGCGCCAGCAGCGGCGGTTCTCGAAATCAACGGCGGCAAAACGCAGGCGTTGGGAATTGCCGTGGGCGACAGGGTAATTTATCACTGATCCACTTCGGTGCCCGGTGCCTCTTGCAGTATATTTGCAAACAGGGGCGCGAGCGCGGCGGTGGTTTTAAGGTTTATAGCGATCGGCCTCTTTTCAAGAAGCCCCGGATTGTGTCCGCGTGCGTTAATCACAACATCCATGCTTTCGTTCAGGGGGCCATTCAGGCGGATTTCAAAGAAATCGAAATTATAGTTTTCGAGCGCCATGCGCGCCGTTTCAAGGGACATATCTTCACCCTGCAAGAATGAAGGGATTTTCGAAGGGGAATAATAAATCGTTCCGCTACCCTCATTGCTTAAGACGCCATCTTCGATATAGGCTTTTCCATCCTTGAATTTTATAGGCAGGCTTCCCTTTAGATTCCCCTCCATGGAGAGACCGTCGAGCGTTAAGGAAGTCGAGACAGTGCCAAGATTTATGCCGGTAAGGGTTAGAGGAATATTTTTTACTTCTTTTCCAGCTTCAAGTGCGAGATTCGCAGCGGCGATCTTGCCACCAAAAATCTCTAGTACCGGATTGTCTATCTGAACTTTTTTGCCTTTTTGAATTGAAAGAACGGCATTTCCGGCTTGTTTTACGGATTCTTTCAGAGGCAAGGCAAAGGTGACTTTCTGGCCTCCATCGGAAGAAAAGCTGGCGAGGTCGTTGAAAGAAAGATTTGTGTTCACATTTTTGAGATTGAACGCTCCGACTTTAAAGGCCGCATCTTTGAGATTTGCTTTCAGAGAGCCTTTGGTCTTCACGTTGCCGTTCTTGTAGTCGGTTTTAAAGGAACCGCCGAGGGAAATGCCTCCCTTTGCAGCGCCATCAAGCGGCGTTGAGGGCATGGAAAGTTTTCCGGCTATTGTTTTGTTTTGTGTGTCGATCTTCGCTGTTCCGTCGACATTCATCATGCCGTTTTTATCGCGGATGGTATAGGAAACGTCTGTCAATTGTGCCGGATTGGCGTTGGCTTTCTGGGTCTGAAAATTCAGCAATAGCGGGCCGAGATAATCAAAAAACGACGGGTAATATGCCTTTTCCCCTATAAGCTTGTTCGACTTCAGATAGGAGAAAATATCGGAGAACTTTTGCGTATGGACGGAGCCGCCTATGCGGTCCAAATTTAATCCATCCGGCAGGTTCAACGAAAATTCTATACCTTCAAGCCCCACCGATTTTCCTTCTGACTGTATGGAATAATGCTCTGTGTTTCCTTGCACTGTCGCGTTGACGTTATGCCACGGCAGGTTGAACATGTTCACGCCGCCCGCCGATAGCTGCAGGGAAAATTCCGGTGTGTTCTTCGGATCGCCGGACAAGGTGCCTGTACCACTGACGCGGGTAGCCTTGAGGAGGGGGAGGTCAATTTTCCCCTCATTGATTTCAAGAGCGGCGTTCCACTGGCCGGAAGGTTTTATGGTGCCGTTCAGGTTTGCATCGGCGCTGAAAACGCGCTGCGTTCCCGAAAGAGAACTTTTGAATTCAATGCCGTTCAGAGACGTTCTGCGCAAGAGCAAATCGAATTTGACGTTAACGCCGCCAAGCGCGCCCGTCATCAGGTCGATGCGCGCGTCCTTGATTTCAACGGTTTTTATCGCCGGGAGTTCTGAGAGTTCGATTTTTTTATCCTGTGCCCATCCGGCGATGGTGATTTTTTTATCTTTAGAGTATTCCCCGGTCAGGGAAAGCCCTTCGACGGTAAGGGTTTTAATCGGCTTGCCGGTGAGAAAACCTGTCCACGAATAATCGGATTCTATTTTTTGGACGGCACTGAATCCTTTGTCGTCGAGTTTAACATTGTTGAGTGTAACCTTGCCGTGTGCGGTTTCGGCGCTTTCAAATGTTGCCGCGCTGAAGCCCAGATTGTTCAGTGCAAGGAGTGTCTGTTGCCGGGCATGTGAAGGAAGATAAAAGGATAAAGCGAACGGCACGCCGATCAGGACAGCCGCGATAAGTCCGGTAACGATAAGAATGGGCTTTTGCATGGGTTGAGGATACGTCTAAACGTCGATATCTTCAATGAACTCAGCGTTGTCCTGAATAAAGCGGAAACGGGCCTCGGCGTTTTTGCCCATAAGGCGGTCCACGAGATCGTCGGTTTCGCTGCTGCTGGCGGCTTTCATGTCGATACCCTCCGCCATTTCCTCGGTCAGGCCCAGCGTGGCCATGACATCGGGCAGGGTGATCCGCAGCAATGTCCGTGTTTTGGGGTTCATGGTGGTTTCCTTAAGCTGGGCAGCCGGCATTTCGCCAAGGCCCTTAAAGCGGCTCACGTCTATTTTGGATTTACCCTTGAAGGTCGTTTCCATCAGTTCTTTCTTGTGCGCGTCGTCTTTGGCATAGGCGCTTATGTTACCGCTGACGAGGCGGTAAAGGGGCGGTTGGGCCATGTAAAGATAGCCGCCTTCGACCAGCGGGCGCATCTGGGTGTAAAAGAACGTAATCAGCAGCGATGCGATATGCGCGCCGTCGACATCGGCATCGGTCATGATGATGACGCGCTCATAACGCAGATTGGCAAGATTGAAATCTTTTCCAGCCCCGCAGCCGAGCGCAAGGATAAGATCCTGTATCTCTTGGTTGGCGCGGGTTTTGTCCGATCCGGCGCTGACGACGTTGAGGATTTTACCGCGCAGCGGAAGGATGGCCTGTGTTTCACGGCTGCGGCCTTGCTTGGCGCTTCCACCCGCAGAGTCACCCTCGACGATGAAAATCTCCGTGCCTTCGGCTTCGGTGCGGCTGCAATCGGCGAGCTTACCGGGCAGGCGCAGTTTGCGCGTTGCCGACTTGCGGGCCATCGCCTTGTCGTCTTTTTGGCGTTGGCGCTCTTCGGCGCGTTCAATGAGCGTATTCAAAAGTTTCGTGCTGGCGGCGGGGTCGCTGGAAAGCCAGTGATCGAAATGGTCCTTGATGGCGGAATCAACTAACTTTGCGGCTTCGGTGCTGACCAGTTTTTCCTTGGTCTGGCCCTGAAACTGCGGGTCTTTGATGAACACGGAAAGGATGATCGCCGCGCCGGAGATAATATCGTCGGCGGTGATGATCGAGGTTTTCTTCTGTCCCGTCATATCGCCATAGGCGCGTAGACTGCGCGACAATGCGCTGCGCAGGCCGCTTTCATGCGTGCCGCCCTGCGGGGTTGGAATGGTATTGCAATAGGAATGGGAGAAGCCTTCGCCGTCTTCCGGCCATGCAACAGCGAACTCGACGCGCCCCGCTTTTTCGGGAAGGTCGGCTTTGCCTGCGAAAGGTAAAGGTGTAACGGTGGTGCGGTCATGCAGCGCGGTAGCCAGAAAATCTTTCAGCCCGCCCGGGAAGCGCAGCGTATCTTCCGCCGGGGTTTTGCCTTCGGCATCCAGAAGCTCCGGGTCGCAACGCCAGCGGATCTCAACGCCGGAAAACAGATAGGCTTTGGAGCGTGCCATCTGGTACAGCCAGGACGGTTTGAATTTGGCTTTTTTGCCGAAAATATCGGGGTCGGGGTGGAAGCAAACGGTCGTGCCGCGCCGGTTGGGCGTCTTGCCCATGCTTTTGAGTTTGGAGGTCGGAAGGCCGCGTGAATAGGTCTGGCGGCGGATTTCCTTGTCGCGGGCAACCTCGACCCACATATCGTCTGACAAGGCATTAACTACCGATATACCCACGCCGTGCAGACCGCCGGAGGTCTGATAGGCTTTGTCGCTGAATTTTCCGCCCGAGTGCAGGGTCGTCAGAATAACTTCCAGCGCCGACTTGCCGGGAAATTTCGGGTGATTGTCGACCGGGATGCCGCGCCCGTTGTCGCTGATGGTGACATAGTTGTTTGCATCCAGACTGATTTCAATCCAGTCAGCGTGTCCGGCCACGGCCTCGTCCATCGAGTTGTCGAGAACTTCGCCGACAAGATGGTGCAGGGCGCGCTCGTCCGTGCCGCCGATATACATGCCGGGGCGGCGGCGGACAGGTTCAAGACCCTCAAGAACCTCAATGTCGGAGGCATCGTAGGTGTTTGCTTTTCTCGCTTTTGCGGAACCGAATAGGTCGGACATGGAAATATCGCCGTGATTGGTAAAAGTTTCTTTACTCTCAATTATCGTTATATCCCCTATAAATCAATAGTTTTGGACGAATATGACGCAAATATGCTAGAATGAAGGCCAGAGGGATGTCCAAAGAATGAGAGAAAAGGCGGTTGTTTTTGATGCTATTTAATAGAATGGCCCTTATCGGCTTTTTATCGCTTTTATCCTGTGTATTTTCTTTTTCAGGCGCATGGGCGCAGGAGCTTGTCGAGAGCTTCAATACGCCTTTGCCTGTTATTGAGGAGATGGACCCGGCGGCCTTTGAGCAGGCGACGACCTTGTATGACGAGATCCCGTTTGGGAACGAGCTTTTATCCTATAGCGTGAGGTTGCCGAAGGAATGGAAGAAAGATGAGAAAAGCGGCCAGATATCTTCTTCGGACTCGCACCTTCTTGCAGAGATTGCCCGTTATAACGGCCCGGTAGGGCTTGAGGCGCGAAGCCGTTTTACCGTCGATATACTTGATCTCAAGTATCAGGTGTCGGCGCAACAGTGGATACTTCAGCACGTTCTTGCCAACGGTTACAATCTTCAGGGTATAAGGGTGCATAACACGCGCAAAGTTGAAGTTTTGCTTGTTACGGTCGAAAAAGATGCCAGCTACATTGTCAGAGCTGTAGCCCAGATCAACGGCAAGAAAATGATATTTGCCCAGTACGCCATTTCAGACACCAATTGGGCAACGGAGCAGGGAATGCAGGCGGCTGCGATCAATTCCTTTGCACTTAAGACGGACAAGAAAGAAATTATTGAGGATATGCTTCTTTTTCAGTTTCTGGACATTGCCGAATTCATGTACCCCGCGTCGTGGACCTTGCGTGCGCCGCCTTTAAATTCAATAGACAGAATGTCTGCCAAGGTTTCCAACATGAACGAGGATCAGAGCGTAAACGGGCAGATGGAAATGGATCTGGTTTCGTCCGATGTGACAAAGTCTCTTTCCGATGAGATTGAAAACTATAAAAGCGCCTTTAGTAAAAAAGGGCTGATTCTGGGCGAAGAGATTGAAAAGAGAGACGATTTTAAATTCAATGAGAATATGGAGTTTGCATTTCTCAACGTGTATGCAGCCACGGATAAGGAAAGCAAAATGGTAGACTACGAGGTGTGGATCGCCATGATGTCTGCCAACGGGTTTTATTACTTTGTGACGCTTCTGACGCCTGCGCGTAACGCAGATTTCTTCGTGTGGTCGCGCAATACGGAGACGTACAGGGTGGTTGTCGAATCCGTCAAGCCGCTGGAAGAGAGCCTTGTCGAAGATTAGCTTGAGTAATACATCGCGTATTCGATCGGGTGGACCATGGTTTCATAGCGCTCGACTTCTTCCATCTTGAGGGCGATGTAGGCTTCAATGACATCTTTGGTAAATACATCTCCCTTCAGCAAGAAGCCGTGATCTGCTGACAGCGCCCCGAGTGCCTCACGCAGCGAGCCGCAGACGGTCGGGATTCTTGCAAGTTCTTTTTCCGGCAGTTCATAAAGGTTCTTATCTATGGCTTCGCCGGGATGGATTTTGTTCTCGATCCCGTCCAGCCCGGCCATCAGCATCCCCGCAAAGGCCAGATACGGATTGGCGGCCGGGTCGGGGAAGCGAACCTCGACGCGCTTGGCATTGTTTGACGCGGTCTGCGGTATGCGGCAGGAGGCGGAGCGGTTGCGCGC
>DIHF01000078.1:16943-22080 GCA_002420015.1 Micavibrio sp. UBA5703 | reverse complement strand
GGAACCAGCCGCTTGTAGCTGTTGGTCGTCGGGTTGGTAAAGGCATTCAGGGCGCGGGCGTGCTTGATGATGCCCCCGATGTAAAACAGCGCCGTTTCAGAAAGGTTGCTGTAGCCTTCACCAAGGAACATAGGCTTGCCGTTTTTCCAGATCGACTGGTGGCAGTGCATGCCGGAGCCGTTATCACCGAATATAGGTTTGGGCATGAAGGTGGCCGTCTTGCCGTAGCTGTGTGCTACATTGTGGACGACATGCTTGTAAAGCTGGATGTTGTCGGCACTGTCGGTCAGGGTCGAATATTCGATGCCGATTTCGCACTGGGCGGGGGCAACTTCGTGGTGGTGTTTTTCAACGCTCAGGCCCATGCTTTGCATGACGGTGACCATTTCGCCGCGGATGTCGGAAAGGCTGTCGACGGGGGCATCGGGAAAGTATCCTCCCTTGATGCCGGGGCGGTGGCCCGCGTTGCCTTCGGGATAATTCCGGCCGCTATTGTAGTGGCCTTCGGAGCTGTCGACCTCAAAGCCGACCTTGTTCATGTCAGTATGGATTTTCACGTCCTCGAAGACAAAGAACTCCGCTTCGGGGCCGAAATAGGCGTTATCGCCAATCCCTGAGTTCCGCAGGTAGTTTTCCGCCGATTTTGCGATAAAGCGAGGGTCGCGGTTATAGGGCTTGCCCGTTACCGGGTCGTAAACGTCGCAGAATATTTTTATCGTATTCTGAGCCGCAAAGGGGTCGATGGTCACTTTGCCGATATCCGGCCTCAGATTCATGTCGGATTCGTTAATCGCCCGCCATCCGGCAATGGAGGAACCATCGAAAAAAATGCCGTTTTCAATGACGTTTTTATCGAAAAAATCGACATGCTGGGCCGTATGGTGCCACTTACCCCGCAAATCTGTGAAATTGAAGTCCACGAAGCGGATGCCGTTTTCCGCAATGAATTTCAGCAAGTCGTTCGGAGTCTTGAATTTCAGGGGGGTCGCAGCCACAAAAAACCTCCGTTTGCGCTATTGAAAACTTGACCAGAGCTAGCACAAACCTATAAAGATGACAAACCTAAATAATGTGGCGACCGTAGCTCAGTGGTAGAGCCCTCGGTTGTGGTCCGAGTTGCCGCGGGTTCGATCCCCGTCGGTCGCCCCATTTTTCTTCACCGGGACCATATCTCATGGCGAATGCAATCCAGGCAAACAATCCCGATCTGTGGCGCGGGACGTTCCCGCGCAAGAGGCCGGACGGGCATAAATACGACAGCGGGCTGGTGCAGATTTTCGGTGCGCCGAAGCTGACCGGGGCGACACGGCTGGCGGCTGAAAGCTGTGCGCGCGTCGGGGCCGGGCTGGTTTGTGTTCTTGCGCCCAAGGGCACGGGGGATATTTATCGCGCCAGCCTTCCGGCGCATATCCTTGTCTATGACAGCGATTTCTGGAAAGAGCGCGTTTCGGCGCGGCTCTACGGCCCCGGCGGGCTGGCGGTCAAGCCGGATTACAAAAGCAAAATCCCGACCGTTCTGGATGCCGATGCCCTTTATGAATTGCCCGGAACGCTTGGCGAGAATTTTATTCTGACCCCGCATGAGGGGGAGTTCGCGCACGCCTTCCCCGATATTCAGGGCACGAAAATCGAAAAGGCACAGGTTGCGGCAAAGCTGACCGGCGCGGTTATGGTCCTCAAGGGGCCGGAAACGGTCATCACCCATCCGGACGGACGGACGGTTGTGAATACAAATGCCACGCCCGCGCTGGCCACGGCCGGAAGCGGGGACGTGCTGGCCGGAATGATTGCCGGGCTGGTGGCTCAGGGCATGCCGCCTTTTGAGGCCGCTTGCGCCGCCGTGTGGATACATGGTGAAGCGGCAAAGCGCTTTGGGCCGGGCTTGGTGGCATCGGACCTGCCGGACCTTATTCCCGCCGTCTTAAGGGATTTGTCTTGAAATTGTTGCGGTTTTCTGGTTTCTAGGGTCGGTTGAGACTCTGCGCGGGTGTGGCGGAATTGGCAGACGCACCAGATTTAGGTTCTGGCGCCGCAAGGCGTGGGGGTTCAAGTCCCTCCACCCGCACCACCCTTCGCAGTTAGCGAGCCTTTCGGCGAGCTTATGAGAAGGAGTGTCCGTCGAAGCCCTGGCGAAGGCGGACTGGCAAAAACTGCTACGGGTGGCTGACGCCGGTCGCAATTGAATAGATGAAAGAAGAACGAAAAATGCAGGTAAAAGAATTGAAGAATAAAGGTCTGGCCCATGAGATCGAGGTGACGATCACCGCGAACGATATCGACAAGCGCGTCGACGAACACCTGAAGAAGGTCGGCAAGAACATCAAGGTCGCGGGATTCCGCCCCGGCAAAGTGCCGATGAACATCCTGAAAAAGAAATACGGCAAGGCCATCATGGGCGAGGTTCTTGAGGCTGCGGTTAACGATACATCCGCAAAAGTCCTGAAGGAAAAGGGCCTGCAACCGGCGATGAAGCCGAGCATCGAAGTGAAGTCTTTTGATGAGGGCAAGGATCTGACCTATGTCATGGCGGTTGAAGTCCTGCCGAAATTTGAGGTGAAAAGCTTCAAGGGCGTGAAGCTGAAAAAGCCCGTTGCCAAGGTTGGGGATAAGGATATCGACGAGGCCCTTAAGCGTATCGCCGGACAGCGCAAGTCATCTGAGCCGATCAAAACCCAGCGCGCCTCCAAGAAGGGCGACATTCTGGTGTTCGATTTCGACGGACGCACCGCCGACGACGACAAGAAACATGACGGCATGAAGGCCCAGAGCTATCATCTTGAGCTGGGCAGCGGGCAATTCATCTCCGGTTTCGAGGATCAACTGACCGGCAAGAAAGCCGGTGAAAAGGTCGAAGTTAAAGTTTCTTTCCCGAAAAATTACGGCGCGAAGGAACTGGCGGGCCGCGATGCGATTTTCGATTGTGAGATCAAGGAAATCCGCGAGCAGGTCGAAGCCAAAATCGACGACGAGTTTGCCAAGTCGCTGGGGCTTGATGACCTTGCCGCCCTTAAAAAGGCCGTCGAGGAGCAGATCGGCAAGGAATATGCCGGACACAGCCGCCTGAAACTGAAAAAGGCGCTGCTCGATCATCTGGACGACGGGCATGATTTCGAAATCCCGTCGGGCATGGTCGATCTTGAATACAAGAACATCCTCCAGCAGATTGAAATGGGGCAACCGCAGGGCGAAGAAGGCAAGATCGGCGACGATGAAAAGGCCGAGCTTAAGGACATCGCCGAGCGCCGTGTGCGCCTTGGCCTGATCCTGTCGAAGGTTGGTACGGACAACAAGATCAAGGTTGCGGATCAGGAACTGCAAAGAGCAGTCATTATGGAAGCGCAGAAATATCCGGGGCAGGAGAAGCAGGTTTTCGATTACTTCTCCAAAAACCCGCACACGCTCGAAGGTCTGCGCGCGCCGATTTTTGAGGACAAGGTCGTCGACTTTATCCTTGAAATGGCCGAGGTTACAGAAGTCACGGTAACACCGGAAGAACTGATGGCCGAGGAAGAGGACGACGCTTCGGACAAGAAATCCGAAGGCAAGAAGAAAGAATCTTCCGAGAAAAAGCCCGATTCCGAGAAAAAGAAGTCCACAAGCAAGAAAAAAGGCTCTTAATAGGGACGATTAGCCCCTTGAACAAACCGTATCGGCGCGATACGGTTTGTTGACCCTGTGTTTTTCAGAGAGAAAAGAGCCATCATCATGACCGAACGCGATCCAATTGAAGTCTACGACAACTACCTTGTTCCCACCGTTATCGAGCAAACCAATCGCGGCGAACGCGCCTTCGACATTTATTCGCGCCTTTTGAAAGAGCGCATTATTTTCCTGACCGGCGAAGTGAACGATTACGTTTCGAGCCTGATCTGCGCCCAGCTTCTGTTTCTGGAATCGGAGAACCCGAAGAAGGACATTTCCTTTTATATTAACTCGCCGGGCGGCGTTGTGACGTCGGGCCTTGCGATGTACGACACCATGCAATACATCCGTCCTCATGTTTCCACCGTTTGCATCGGGCAGGCGGCTTCGATGGGGTCTCTTTTGCTGGCGGCCGGGGAAGCGGGCAAACGTTATGCCCTGCCCAATTGCAGGATCATGATCCATCAGCCCTCCGGCGGCGCACGTGGTCAGGCCTCCGACATCGAGATTCAGGCCAAGGAAATCCTGCGCCTGCGCGAGCGTTTGAACGAAATATACGTCAAACATACGGGTCAGAAGCTACCCACTATTGAAAAAGCGATGGACCGCGATAACTTTATGAGTAGTGAGGAAGCCAAGGCTTTCGGCCTGATCGACAATGTGGTCGAAAAGCGGCCTGAACTGCCGGGTTCCGACGATAAGAAAAAATAAACCCTTTATGGTGTAGAATGGTATTAAGCATTGATTAATAATTGGGTTCTATACTCAAAGTTCGACACCCGTTTAGGCATAAGGTTTAAGCACACATGCTAGGTTTAAAAGGCAATACATACGCCGTTCTTCCGCTGCGGGATATCGTCGTGTTTCCCCATATGATTGTGCCGCTGTTCGTCGGGCGTGAGAAATCCGTCCGGGCGCTTGAGCATGTCATGGCGCAGGAAAAGCAGATATTGCTGATTACCCAGCGCTCGCCTTCGGAAGACGATCCGGGGCCGGAGCAGCTTTACGACGTTGGAACGATCGGAACGATTTTACAGCTTTTGAAGCTGCCCGACGGCACGGTCAAGGTTCTGGTCGAAGGCGGTCGCCGAATTAAAGTCACCAGGTATCTGGACAACCCCGATTACATGGAAGCCACGATCGAAGATATACCGGATGAAACGGTAGTCGATGAGGATCTCGAGGCGCTCAGCCGCGCCGTTATCGGCCATTTCGAGCAGTACGTAAAGCTCAGCAAAAAAATCCCGCCGGAAGTTATCGTCTCGATCAACCAGATCGAGGAGCCGTCGAAGATGGCCGATACGATCGCTTCGCATCTGGCTTTGAAAATCGACCAGAAGCAGGAATTGCTCGAAATAGCCAGCACCAACGGGCGCCTTGAAAAGATCTACAGCCTGATGGAAGGCGAAATCGGCGTGCTTCACGTCGAAAAGCGTATCCGTGGCCGCGTCAAGCGCCAGATGGAGAAAACCCAGCGCGAATATTACCTCAACGA
>DIHF01000078.1:16362-16666 GCA_002420015.1 Micavibrio sp. UBA5703 | reverse complement strand
CGATCCAGAAGGAACTCGGCGAGTCGAACGGCGAGGGGCTGGATGAACTTGGCGAGCTTGAAAAGCGCATCGAAGCGACGCCTTTGTCGAAGGAGGCGCGGGAGCGTGCGCAGGCCGAGCTGAAAAAGCTGCGCCAGATGAGCCCGATGTCGGCGGAAGCCACTGTTGTGCGCAATTACCTCGACTGGATTTTGAGCGTGCCGTGGGATAAGCGCAGCCGCGTCAAAAAGGACATCAAGGGTGCCAAAGGCATTCTGAACAAGGATCATTACGGCCTTGAAAAGGTCAAGGAGCGCATCCTTGA
>DIHF01000078.1:5884-16111 GCA_002420015.1 Micavibrio sp. UBA5703 | reverse complement strand
GTCAAGGAGCGCATCCTTGAATACCTGGCCGTGCAACAAAGAACCAGAAAAGTCAAAGGCCCGATCCTTTGCCTTGTCGGCCCCCCGGGCGTCGGTAAAACGTCACTCGGGCAATCCATCGCCAAGGCGACGAACCGCAATTTCGTCCGCATGTCGCTGGGCGGCGTGCGCGATGAAAGCGAAATTCGCGGCCACCGCCGCACCTATATCGGCGCTATGCCGGGTAAGGTCGTGCAGGGCATGAAAAAAGCCAAGACCAGCAATCCGCTGTTCCTGCTTGATGAGGTGGACAAGCTGGGCTCCGACTGGCGCGGCGACCCGAGCGCGGCGCTGCTGGAGGTTCTGGACCCTGAGCAGAATCATACGTTCAACGACCATTATCTTGAGCTGGATTACGATCTGTCCGACGTCATGTTCGTCTGCACGGCGAACTCTGTGGCGAATATGCCAAGGCCGCTTCTGGACCGGATGGAGATCATCCGCATTTCGGGCTATACCGAAGATGAAAAGCTGGAGATCGTCAAACGACACCTGCTGAAAAAGCAGATGGAGGCGGCGGGACTCAAAAAAGACGAGTTCGCCATCAGCGATAACGCCATTCGCCATCTGATCCAGTATTACACCCGCGAAGCCGGGGTGCGTAATCTTGAGCGCGAAATTGCCAATCTCTGCCGCAAGGCCATTAAAGAGATTCTTATGAAGGGCAAGGGAAGCGTTGCTATTTCGCCGCGCAATATCGGGAAGTACGCAGGCGTGAAGAAATACCGCTACGGCGAGATCGAGGAAAGCAACCGCGTTGGTGTCGTCAACGGTCTGGCTTACACCGAGACGGGCGGCGATCTGCTGTCCATCGAGGCAGTTACCATGCCCGGCAAGGACGGCAAGGTGACAACGACCGGAAATATCAAAGAAGTCATGAAAGAATCCGTGACCGTTGCCGAGATGCTGGTGAAGTCACGTGCCGCGCAATACGGAATCGATTACGAGAAATTGAAGGAAATGCAAATCCACGTTCACGTTCCCGAAGGCGCGACGCCCAAGGATGGCCCATCGGCCGGCGCGGCGATGGTAACCGCGATTGTTTCGGCGTTGTCCGGAATCGAAGTGCGCCGCGATCTTGCCATGACCGGCGAGGTGAATCTGCGCGGCAATGTCACGGCTATCGGCGGCCTGAAGGAAAAACTTCTGGCGGCGCTGCGCGGGGGAATCACCAAGGTTCTGATTCCGCAAGACAACGAAAAAGACCTTGAGGAGATTCCCGCCAACGTCATCAAGGGCATGGAAATCGTGCCTGTGCGGACGATCGATGAGGTTCTTACGCATGCGCTTATGGATATGCCACGCCCGATAATTGCTGAAAAAGGCCAGAATCTTGCGGATATTCCGGCGAAAACTGCAGAAAACAAGGGCGAAGGCGTAATTCGCCATTGACTCCCCTGAACGAAAAGCCTTAAAAGAATCGTATCAATTGGAAAAAAGCCTAGGAAACCTTGGGTCTTCGAGGGTTTTTTCCATCATCTGACCGATCAAATTTCTTGAACGGTCATTTTATTGCTTAACTCTAACCGAAGGGGTTTCCCATGAATAAGCAAGATCTCGTTGAAAAAGTTGCAAAGAAAACCGACATCTCCAAGCAAAAGGCAGCGGCGACTGTTGACGCCGTTATCGAAGCCATCAAGGCAAGCCTGAAGAAAGGTGACGATGTTCGTCTGGTTGGTTTTGGCACATTCTCCGTTGCGCAGCGCTCGGCTACGACAGGCCGTAACCCGCGCACGGGCGAGCCGATCAAAATCCCGGCTTCCAAGCAGCCTAAATTCAAGGCCGGCAAGGAGCTGAAAAAGGCCGTTAACAAGAAGTAAGCTTACGGCTTTTCAAAACATTCAATTTTCGGCCATTCCGCAAGGGTGGCCGAAATTTTTTACAGGCTTGATTTTCGTATGATAAGCCGTTACTTATACCGCCTTGCATTAAGGGCGCTTAGCTCAGCGGTAGAGCGCTTCGTTTACACCGAAGATGCCGGGGGTTCGATCCCCTCAGCGCCCACCATCTCCCCTTTATTGACCTTGGAAAGTTTTTATTTTTGGAAGCGCGCAGGATGGTTGCATCCATAGGTAGGTTGTGTGCATTTTTTTTGAATATCCTTGCTCCGCGGTTTTATTTTTTTTAGCGTTATCACGTAATCGCGTTGATTCTGGGTTTTGTTTTTATAAACCATTTTTGGGGGATTTTTTTATGCGTCGTCATCGCTCAATTGTTCGTGTTATTGGTTTGCCGGTTTTTGCCTTGGTTTGTGGTGCTGCGTTGGCTGCTCCGGCCTTTGCAACGGACGGGTATGATGCCGAGAAGGCATTGATAGGGGATGGCAAGTTTGTTACCGATGTCCGCTACAGGTTTGAGCATGTGGAGCAGGATGGAATCGCCAATGATGCTGATGCCTCGACCATCCGGACGCGCTTTGGTTATGAGACGGGCGAATTTGAAGGGTTCAAGGCACTGGGCGAGATTGAGGGCATCGGATATCTTGGGAAAGAAGATTTCAACAATTCAGTGAACGGCAAGACGACGTATCCGACCGTGGCCGATCCTGACGGGGTTGAGATCAATCAGGCATGGATATCATGGTCCGGCCTGCCGAAAACAAAGGTCACCATCGGTCGCCAGCGCGTCAATCTCGACAACCAGCGCTTTATCGGCGCGGTTGGCTGGCGTCAGAATGAGCAGACTTTCGATTCGGCTTTTGTACAAAACACCAGCATTCCCAATCTGGATTTGCAATACGGCTTTATCAGGAACGTCAACCGCATTTTCGGCGACGATCATACACTGGGCGATTTGAAGTCGGAAAACCATATTTTACATGCGGCGTATAAGGCTGCGGACTGGCTGTCTGTCGCTGCTTACGGTTATTTTCTTGATTTTGACCGTGCGCCGACATCTTCCAGCAAGACTTACGGCCTCCGCGCTACAGGTACATATCCGCTTAATGATGTGAAGCTCGGTTATGAAGCTGAGTATGCCATGCAGGACGACTACGGCAACAACACGGCCAATTTTGACCTGGATTACTTCCATGTTGCGCCTTCGGTGTCGTGGGGCGGCCTGACGGTGGCTGCGGGTTTCGAGTCGCTGGAGGGGGATGGCACCAGTGCTTTCCAGACGCCGCTGGCGACGCTGCACGCGTTTAACGGCTGGGCCGACAAGTTCCTGACGACACCCGCCAACGGTATTGAGGATGCCTATGTGAAGCTCACCTATGAGATTAGTGGCGTCAACAAGTGGTTCGATGGAACGAAGTTTACCGGTGTCTATCACGACTACGAGTCTGAGAATGGCAGCACAAGCTACGGCGATGAGGTGAATCTTGAGGTTAGCCGCAAACTGCCGCACCCTGACTTCCTGAAAGGTGCGAACGTTTCGCTGAAATATGCCGATTACAACGCAGATGATCTTTTCACCGATACCAAGAAGTACTGGATTACTTTAGGCGTTAATTTCTAAGGGATCGGGGCCGGATTCCTTCTGGCCCCTCCCTTGACGAAGCTGCGTTTTCGCAAAAAATTACTTTATCCCGCAGGAGGAACTCCGATATGAAACTCAGTAATTTCAAAATCCGCACGCGTATTTTTATGGCCTTGATTATCCCGGTTGCCGCCATGCTGGCGTTTGCCGGTTATTTGACGCTGGAGCAAAAGAAAATTGCCGATGAGAACACTGTGCTGTCGGAACTGGTTGATTTTGCCCCGGTCATAAGCGGCGTGGTTCACGAGTTGCAGAAGGAGAGAGGGTTGTCGGCCGTGTACATCAATTCCAGCGGCGCCGACCAGCCCAAAGCCAATCTTGAAAAAGCCCGCGGCGAGACGGATGCGGCTCTGAGCAATTTCGAGAACAAACTTAAAGGTTTTGATCTTTCTCATTTTGAAGCAGGGATGGCGGATCGTATTAATGAGGGGAAGGCGGTTATCGAGGGGCTTGCTGCGGCGCGCAGCAATGTATCGTCACTGCAATACAAGGTTCCCGATATGGCAAAATATTACACGGGGACGATCGACAAGTTACTGGCGGTTATTTCCTACGCATCTTCCCTGAGCACAAACGCCGAGATATCGATGGATATCGTTGCTTACGACAGCTATCTGCAGATGAAGGAAAAGGCCGGGCTTGAGCGTGCTATGGGTGCCGATGGTTTTGGCAAGAAAGTATTTTCTCCTGAAACATTTCAGAAGTTCGTTAGTCTTATTGCCGTGCAAAACGCTTCTTTCTCACGGTTCGCCAGCCTGACAGATCCTGATGTTCTCAAGTTTGCCGAGCAAACGGTTTCGGGACCTGATGTGGCGGAGGTGGAGAAAATGCGCAAGATCGCCCTGGAGACCGGTCCGGGCATGATCATGGATAACGGCATCACTGCGCCCCTGTGGTTTGGCACCATCACCAAGAAAATCGAGTTGATGAAGGTTGTCGAGGACAAGCTTGCCGGGCACCTCGGAGAGGAGGTTCTGCACCTGAAAGAGCAGGCGTTGAAGTCGTTTTACATGACCATGGCTTCATCTGCCGGGTTGCTTGTGCTGGTCGTCTTTTTGGGACTTGTCATTGTACGCTCCATCACCCGTCCGGTCGCGGAATCGACGGCGGGGCTGCAGGAACTGGCCAACAACAATCTCGGCTTTGAGGTCAAAGGCACGGAACGCCGCGACGAGATCGGCGACATCGCCAAGACGATGCTTGTGTTCAAGAAAAATGCCGAGGAGCGCCAGAGGCTGGCGGCATCACAGGAGCGCGAAAACAAGGAGCGCATTGAACGTGCCGAGCGTATTGAAAAACTCATTGCCGGGTTTGATTCTTCGGCGACCGAGCTTCTGAACGGTCTGGCCGCCGCGGCGACGGAGATGGAGGCAACCTCGCAATCCATGAGCAAGATCGCCAACCAGACAAATCAACAGGCAACGGTTGTCGCAGCTGCGGCCAACGAGGCCGGTGCGAATGTTCAGAATGTGGCCTCCGCAACCGAGGAACTGACGGCATCCATTCAGGAAATCGCTTCGCAGGTTACGCAGTCAACGCAAAATGCGCGTACGGCGTCGACTTCCGTTGGTCAGACCCAGAAGACCATGGAAAGGCTATCCGAGGCCGCCGGAAGGATCGGTGAGGTTATCGGCTTGATTACCGATATTGCGGAACAGACCAATCTTCTGGCCCTTAACGCGACCATTGAATCGGCGCGGGCGGGTGAAGCCGGCAAGGGGTTTGCCGTTGTTGCCAACGAGGTAAAGTCTCTGGCCTCTCAGACGCAAAAGGCAACCGATGAAATTGCCGCCATGATCAGCAGCGTTCAGGCAGAGACGCAGGAGGCTGTTAACGCGATTGCCAATGTCTCGAAGCTGATTGAACAGCTTAATATCACTTCGGCGGCCATCGCAGCGTCTATGGACCAGCAAACGGCTGCGACGATGGAGATTTCCCGCAACGTGCAGGAAGCATCTTCGGGGACGAACGAAGTGACAAGCACCATTGTCAGGGTCAGCGATGCCGCCAGTGAATCCGGGCGTAGCGCATCCGAGGTTCTGGACGTGGCCAAGCAGCTATCGCAACGTTCCAACAGCATGAAGAACGAGGTTGAGGGCTTCCTGAAGAACATTAGGGCTGCTTAATGGGTTCTTATGACCTATTAGTCAGCTACAGGCCTTAGTCGTTCTGAAACAATATTTTGACGAAGACCGCCGTTTATGGTTAAACGGGCGCATGGTTTCTTTACCGGAAATAAAGCGTCACAGGACGCATAAGGTAAATGTGCGCGGCATGGCTGTGGGCGGCGGTCTGCCCGTCGTCGTGCAGTCGATGACCAACACCGACACCGCCGACGTTCAGAAAAGTTACCAGCAGATAAAAGAACTTTTCCTTGCAGGTTCCGAAATCGTGCGCGTGACGGTCAACAACGATGATGCCGCGAAGGCCGTTCCAAAAATTCGTGAACTTCTGGACCGGGACCGCTTGTCCGTGCCGCTGGCTGGCTGCTTTCACTATAACGGGCACAAGCTTTTGACCGACTATCCCGATCTGGCGCGGTCGCTCGATAAATACCGCATCAATCCCGGCAATGTCGGTTTCGGCCAGAAGCGCGACCGCCAGTTCGAGGTCATGATCGAAAAGGCCATCGAATACCAAAAGCCCGTACGCATCGGGGTCAACTGGGGCTCGCTGGATCAGGACATGCTGGCAGAACTCATGGACAAAAACGGGCAGAGCGCCAATCCCGCATCCGCCGACGAAGTTATGCGCGAGGCTTTGGTACAGTCGGCAATCACCAGTGCAGAGAAGGCGGAGAAGATCGGCTTGCCCGCAGACTGTATCATCTTGTCGGCCAAGGTCAGCCGGGCGCAGGATTTGATCGCCGTATATCGTGAACTGGCGCGGCGGTCCAGCTATGCGCTGCATCTGGGGCTTACCGAAGCGGGGATGGGTTCAAAGGGTATTGTGGCCACGGCGGTGGCCGAAGGCATTTTGCTTCAGGAGGGGATCGGCGACACGATCCGTGCCTCCTTGACGCCTGAACCGGGCGGTAGCCGGGTGCAGGAGGTCAAGGTGTGTCAGGAGCTTTTGCAGGTTCTCGGCCTGCGTTCCTTCGCGCCGCAGGTCAGCGCGTGCCCCGGCTGCGGCCGTACCACCAGCACCGTCTTTCAGGAACTGGCCGGGAGCATCCAGAAATTCCTCGATACGCAAATGCCCGTCTGGAAGGCGAAATATCCCGGTGTTGAAACGCTCAACGTGGCGGTCATGGGCTGCATCGTCAACGGCCCCGGCGAGAGCAAGCACGCCGATATCGGCATATCCCTGCCCGGAACCGGGGAAAGCCCCGTCGCACCTGTTTTCATTGATGGCAAGAAAGCCCATACCCTGCGTGGGGACAACATCGCACAGGAATTTCAGGCGCTTGTGACCGAATATATCGAGGCGCGTTTTGCAACGGGCAAAGACCGGGCGGCGTGACTTTGATGATATTTTCTTGACCTGGCCAGACTTCTGAGTTATGTTAACTTTTTTGTGGTTGATACTTACAAATGAACTGTGGTGCGGTCTATGTCTGCAAACAAAGTTAGAGAGAGCTACGGAAGGTTGATCGACCCTGATGCGCTGAAGGCATTTGACGAGAATCCTGACCTCAATTTTCTTTCATGGGCGCATACGCGGGCGGCTAGAGCACGACCTGAAGTAAGTGAACGGCTTGATATGCTGATGAACAAAGGCGCAGAAGAAGATACTTTGAGGCGCAAAAACGATGCTGTGAAAACCCTCACAATGGCTCTGAATCTGGCCGAGAAAGAAGGCGATGAGGAAGATATTATAAGAGTGGGGGCATTGCTCGAAGCTGTTCTTGATGGCGATGATCGCGTTTTTTACATTGATCTTGATAATGCAAGACCGTGCTAGGTTGGTTGTAGGGGTATCCATCGGCTCCTAATTGTGCTTAACTTCCCCTCATGAATCTGAAGAATAAAAATCTCCTGAAAGAGGCGGCCTATATCGGCGGCGAATGGGTTTCATCTAAAAAAACTTTCACCGTTGATAATCCTGCCGACGGGAAAGTGATTGCCTCGGTGCCCGATCTTGGCGTTGCCGAGACAAGGCAAGCCATCGAAGCGGCGGAAAAAGCCATGCCCGCCTGGGCGGGTATGACGGCCAAGGCGCGTGCGGGTGTTCTGCGCAAATGGGCCGATCTGATGGTTGCCCACGCCGATGATCTGGCCACCATCATGACGGCAGAGCAGGGCAAGCCTTTGATTGAATCGCGGGGCGAAATACTTTACGCCGCGAGTTTTCTTGAATGGTTCGGGGAGGAGGGCAAGCGCGCTTATGGCGAGACTATCCCGAGCACCATTCCAAAAACGCGCATCGTTACCATTCGCCAGCCTGTGGGCGTATGCGCCCTTATCACGCCGTGGAATTTCCCCTCGGCCATGATTACGCGCAAGGCGGGGCCTGCGCTGGCTGCTGGGTGCGTGGTGGTTTGCAAGCCGGCGGCGGAGACTCCTTTATCCGCGCTGGCGTTGGCGGCATTGGCGGAAGAAGCAGGCGTGCCGCCCGGCGTGCTGAACGTCATTACAACATCCGATTCCAAAACCGTTGGCAAAGAGCTTTGCGAAAATCCGATTGTAAGAAAACTTTCTTTTACGGGATCGACGGAAGTTGGCCGTATTCTGATGGCGCAGTGTGCCGGAACGGTGAAGAAACTTTCGCTTGAGCTGGGTGGTAACGCGCCGTTCATCGTGTTCGACGATGCAGATATCGACGCGGCTGTCGCCGGAGCCGTCATGTCAAAATACCGCAACGCGGGGCAGACCTGTGTATGCGCCAACCGCTTTTTTATTCAGGAAGGCATTTACGACGAATTTGCCGACAAGCTGGCCGCAAAGGTCAGGGAGTTGAAGATTGGAAACGGCGCGGAGTTGGGAGCCGCGATAGGGCCTTTGATTAACGAGGAGGCCCTTGCGAAGGTCAAAGATCTTGTCGGAGATGCCGTTACCAAGGGCGGGAAGATTGTTCTGGGCGGCAAGGCCCACAGCCTCGGCGGTACTTTCTTTGAGCCCACGATCATCAAGAATGTGAATGCCGATATGAAATTCGCGCAGGAGGAGATTTTCGGCCCTGTCGCGCCGCTGTTTAAGTTCAAGGATGAAGAAGACGTTATAAAGATTTCAAATTCAACGATATATGGGCTTGCGGCATATGTGTATGCCCGCGACATAGGCCGGGTCTGGCGCATGGCCGAGCGGCTGGAGTTTGGTATGGTGGCGGTCAATTCCGGCACTTTATCGACCGAAGTTGCGCCCTTCGGCGGGGTCAAGCAGTCCGGAATCGGGCGCGAAGGCTCGCGTTACGGGCTTGACGAATATCTGGAGATCAAATACATCCTGATGGCCGAATAGAGCGCGGCCAATAATCAATAATTCGTTTGTAACAGGAGAGTTCAAAATGCTGATAGGCGTTCCCAAGGAAATCAAGAAACTTGAGCACCGCGTTGGTCTGGTGCCGTCGTCTGTGAAGGAATTTACGACACGCGGGCACGAGGTTCTGATTGAAACCGGGGCCGGGGCCGCCATCAATTTCGGCGACAAGGATTATCAGGAAGCCGGCGCAAAAATCGCCAAGAGCGCCGAAGAAGTTTTCAAAAAAGCCGACATGATCATCAAGGTCAAGGAACCGCAGCCGAACGAATGCAAGATGCTGCGCGAGGATCAGGTTTTGTTTACCTATCTTCATCTGGCCGCCGATCCGCAGCAGGCTAAAGATTTGATGAAATCTGGTTGCATCGCCATTGCCTATGAAACCGTTATTGGCCGCAGCGGGCGGGGCTTGCCTCTGCTGGAGCCGATGAGCGAGATCGCAGGGCGCCTTTCGGTGATAGTCGGCGCAACGAATTTGCAAAAGCATCATGGAGGCACGGGCCGCCTCATCAGCGGCGTTCCGGGCGTGCGTCCGGCCAATGTGCTGGTGATCGGCGGCGGCGTCGCCGGATTCCACGCGGCGCAGATGGCGACCGGGCTTGGCGCGAATGTCACAATTCTTGAACGCTCGAACGAGCGTATGCGCTATCTGGACGATTATTTCCACGGCCGCGCCAATATCATCTATTCAAATGTGGATACGCTGGAAAAGGCCGCCATGAAGGCCGACCTGATTATCGGGGCTGTTTTGATCCCCGGCGCTTCGGCTCCCAAATTGATTTCAAAAGCCATGCTGAAAAATCTGATTCCCGGCGCGGTTCTCGTGGATATCGCCATCGATCAGGGCGGATGCTTTGAAACCAGCAGGCCGACCACGCATGACCAGCCGACCTACGTTGTGGATAACATCGTGCATTATTGCGTGGCCAATATGCCGGGCGCGGTACCGCTGACCTCGGCGCTGGCGCTCAACCATTCCGTGCTGCCCTATGCGCTGGAACTGGCGGACAAGGGCTGGCGGCAGGCGATTCAGGAAATCCCCGGATTCCGTCCCGGCCTCAATATCTGCAAGGGCGAGGTGACCCACGAGGCCGTCGCGGAATCGCTGAATTTACCCTATAACGGCACGCCAAAGGCCCTTGCAGCCTAAAGAGTGACTTTTGCGGGTTTTTTGCTTGCATTCTTAAGGGCAAGTTACTAAAACCTACTACGTCAAGTAACCAACACGCGGGTGTAGCTCAGTTGGTTAGAGCGCCGCCCTGTCACGGCGGAGGCCGCGGGTTCAAGTCCC
>DIHF01000078.1:1227-5619 GCA_002420015.1 Micavibrio sp. UBA5703 | reverse complement strand
GTCCCGTCACTCGCGCCATTTTCCTGAGATTTTGCGGCTTTTTGTGCCAGACTTCTCGATTCAAGGAATTTGGCTTTGATGCCTTTAAACTTCATCTTCGAGATGCCGAGTCCTTCGCGGATGGCATCGATGATAAATTCCTCATCTTCGCTTAGGGCACCGTCGGCGGCCAGTATGAATAAGGATGACCTGATGATTTTCAACTTGAGGTCGTTATCAAGAATACTCTTTATGTTGGCCAGTTCGCCCATGATATCCGTGCCTTCGGATTGCATGTGCGCGGCGGTCTCGCGGACGGTGCTTTCATCCATCCGGGAGCCGGTGAGCTGGGTGTAAATTTTCAGGATGGTGGAGATCTCTTCGTCATGAAGATGCCCGTCGGCGATTGAAGTGGCAATCATGCAGCGGATCAGCGCCATAGCGGAAACGGTCGCATCGCCGCTGTGCAGGCCCTTTTTAAAGCCAATACCATGATGGAATACCGAAAGCGCCAGCCCCATAATAAAGAACACGCCGCCAACGACAACGCAGGCATAAAAGACCACATTTATTATTTCAGGAAGGCCGGCATACTGTCCCGCCGTAATCGCCGCCACGCTGAAAACGCACAGCAGCAAACCTATCATCATTTGATTGGCGCCAAGCATGGGAACTCCCTCCGCCGGAAATGATAAACGGTTTATCGGAGTAAATACAGGGCTATACGATATTGTTCGTCAGTTTCCGTGGGAATATTCCAAGGGAAGTGGGCCGCCGTCCAGCGATGTCTGTGGAAGGATTTCGTCGGCTTTTGCTACAACAAAACCGTTGCTTTCCGGGCTAAACACAGCGACAAGCTGTTGTCCCGTTGGTGATTCTAAGTCAAATTGTTTGTCAGTCATTGCCTGTCCCTGTTGTTGGTTATCTTCCTGATATATTCCAAGCTGTAAAACCTATGTCAATAAGGTTAATGCGGCATTTTGAAGATATGTTAAAAGGATGCAGACACTTTATCGTATGATAACCCGCGCAGGGCTATTTCATTCGGCTGGCCAAGCTGGTAAAACGGATAGGTAGTTGATTCAAGGCTCAAAATCCCAAAAGGCGTTTTATGGCTTCCTCCGGTTTTCTGATCGCGTATCTGCCTATTTTGCTGTTTCTGGCGGTGGCCGGGACGGTGTCGGCGGCGATGATCGTCGGCTCGATTCTGGCCGGGCCAAGAAACCCCGATGCCGAAAAGCTCTCGGCCTATGAGTGCGGCTTCGATGCGTTTTCCGATGCCCGCACCAAATTCGACGTAAGGTTTTATCTGGTAACGCTGCTGTTTATCATTTTCGATCTGGAAATCGCGTTCCTTTTTCCCTGGGCGATTGCGCTGGGCAAGATTGGTGCGTTCGGCTTCTGGTCGATGATGGTTTTTCTGGGCGTTCTGACGGTCGGGTTTATCTACGAATGGAAAAAAGGCGGGCTGGAGTGGGAATAGGGGTTGTAGCGCATGGGCCACGATAGAAAAGTCATCAAGGCACCCGATTACGAATTGCGCACCTCCGTGCCGATGCCGCCGGCTGTGGAGCAGGATGTCGTGCCTGCCGCCATATCCAAAACGCTACATGAAAAGGGGTTTCTTTTAACAAGCGCAGATAATCTTTTCGACTGGGCGCGCACGGGGTCGATCTGGCCGATGACGTTCGGTCTGGCGTGCTGCGCGGTGGAGATGATCCACGCGTATATGAGCCGCTATGACCTCGACCGCTTCGGGATCATCCCGCGTCCCAGCCCGCGCCAGTCCGATGTGATGATCGTGGCTGGAACATTAACCAATAAAATGGCCCCCGCACTCCGCAAGGTTTACGACCAGATGCCCGAGCCTCGCTGGGTCGTGTCGATGGGCTCCTGCGCCAATGGCGGCGGGTATTACCATTATTCCTATTCGGTGGTGCGCGGCTGCGACCGCATCGTGCCGGTTGATATTTATGTGCCGGGCTGTCCGCCGACGGCAGAGGCGCTTGTGTACGGGCTGCTCCAGCTTCAGAAGAAAATCCAGCGGGAGGACACGCGCATTGCCCGGTGATGCAATAAAGGATCTGGCGGAATTCATTCACGAGAAACTGGAAGATGTTTCTCTGGGTTTTGAATTTATCAAAAGCGAACTTGTTATACGGATCAAGCCCGAAGGTGTGCGCAAGGCCTTGCAATTCCTGCGCGACAACCGGGAATGCAATTGCCATGTGCTGATCGATATTTGCGGCGTCGATTACCCGGACAGGGAAAAACGTTTTGAAGTCGTGTATCAGCTTTTGTCGCTGCACCAGAACCACCGCGTGCGCGTGAAGGTTGCCGTTGCCGAAGGTGAAATGGTGCCGAGCGCCGTTGAAATCTTCAGCGCCGCCGGATGGTTTGAGCGTGAAGTCTGGGACATGTACGGCGTGTTGTTCGAGGGCAATCCCGACCTGCGCCGCATTTTGACCGACTACGGATTTGAAGGCCACCCGCAGCGTAAGGATTTCCCGCTGACCGGATACGTTGAATTACGCTATGACGAAGAGCTCAAGCGCGTCGTATACGAACCCGTCAAGCTGGCGCAGGATTTCCGTAGCTTTGATTACCTCTCCCCGTGGGAGGGTATGACGGATATGCAATTACCCGGCGACGAAAAGGGCGTGAAGCCCAAGCACGGGTGGAAAAGCACGAAGGCAGGCTAAGGATAAATCATGAGCAACGCAGCCGAAAACCTTGACATAGGCGAAGAGACGCAGATCCGTCCCTTTACCATGAATTTCGGGCCGCAGCACCCGGCGGCGCACGGGGTGCTGCGCCTTGTGCTGGAGATGGAAGGCGAGATCGTCGAGCGCGCCGACCCGCATATTGGCCTGCTGCACCGGGGCACAGAAAAACTGATCGAATACAAAACCTACACGCAGGCCGTGCCGTATTTCGACCGTCTTGATTACGTCGCGCCGATGAATCAGGAGCATGCCTTCGCGCTGGCGACGGAAAAGCTACTCGGGATTACACCGCCCAAGCGTGCGCAATATATCCGCGTGCTATTTTGCGAGATCGGGCGCGTGCTCAATCACATCCTCAACATCACCACCTTTGCGCTGGATGTCGGCGCAATTACCCCGGCCCTGTGGGGGTTTGAAGAGCGCGAGAAGGGCATGGAATTTTACGAGCGCGTCTGCGGGGCGCGCCTTCACGCCAATTATTTCCGTCCCGGCGGCGTGGCGCTGGACATGCCTGTCGGCCTGACCGACGATATTTTGCAATGGTGCGCCGACCTGCCGAAATTCATCGACGATCTGGACAATCTTTTGACGGGCAACCGCATCTTCAAGCAGCGCACTGTCGATATCGGAATCGCCACGGCGGAGGAGGCACAGGACTGGGGCTTTACCGGGCCTATGCTGCGCGGCTCCGGCATCGCGTGGGATCTGCGCAAGGCCGAGCCTTACGAAGTTTACAACGAAATGGATTTCGACATTCCCGTCGGCAAGACGGGCGATTGCTATGCGCGGTATCTGGTACGCATGGCGGAAATGCGCGAGTCCATCAAGATCATGCAGCAATGCATCAAGAAAATGCCCAGCGGTCCGGTGAAGGTCGATGATTACAAAGTCTCCCCGCCGCCGCGTGCGGAGATGAAATCCTCGATGGAGGCGCTGATCCACCACTTCAAGCTTTACACCGAGGGCTACCACGTCCCGGCGGGGGAAACCTACGCGGCGGTCGAGGCCCCCAAGGGCGAGTTCGGCGTGTATCTGGTGTCCGACGGCAGTAACCGTCCGTACCGCTGCCGCATTCGTGCGCCGGGCTTTACGCATCTGCAGGCGCTCGATTTCCTCACAAGGGGACACCAGCTCGCCGACGCGGTCAGCGTCATCGGCTCGCTGGATATTGTGTTCGGGGAGATTGATCGATGAAAAAACCGTTCGACCTTAATGCGGCGTATCAGCCGGAAAGTTTTTCCTTCACGAAGGCCTATCAGAAAAAGGCCGGGGAGATTATTGCGCTCTATCCCAAGGGGCGGCAGAAAAGCGCCGTCATGCCCTTGCTCGATCTGGCGCAGCGCCAGGTGGCGGAGGAGGGCGCAAAGGCCGAGCCGCCCTATGGCGGCTGGATTCCGCGCGCGGCGATGGATCATATCGCCGAGATGATCGGCGTCGACAAGGTCAAGGTCTATGAGGTCGCCAGCTTTTATTCCATGTACAACCTCGCGCCCGTCGGGAAATATCTGGTGCAGCTTTGCACCACGACGCCTTGCTGGCTGTGCGGGTCGGATGAAATTGTCAAGACGTGCAAAAAGCATCTGGGAATCGGCGTGGGTGAAACGACGAAGGACGGAAAATTTTCGTTGATGGAAGTCGAATGTTTAGGGGCCTGCGTCAACGCGCCGATGGTGCAGATCAACGACGA
>DIHF01000078.1:429-984 GCA_002420015.1 Micavibrio sp. UBA5703 | reverse complement strand
GGTGCAGATCAACGATGATTACTATGAGGACCTCAATGGCGAGACGATGAAGGAAGTCTTGGATTTGCTGGCCGAGGATATGAAACCAAAGATCGGCTCCCAGCGCGGGCGTAAGGGTTCGATGGCGATCACCGGCCCGACCAGCCTCAAGGATCGTGCCAAAAAGGCGGGGGTGGCGTAGATGTTAAACGACAACATAACCGTCATGCCCGCGTAGGCGGGCATCCAGTGACAAATGAATAAAAGTTCATATGTGTACATTCTGGCCAGCCAAAGAAACGGAACTTTGTATATAGGCGTTACATCGGATTTGGCAAAAAGAGTATGGGAGCATAAAAACAAAATCACGGAAGGGTTTGCAAATAAATACGATGTTCACAGGCTGGTCTGGTACGAGGTACACGACGATATCAATGAGGCCATCAGGCGGGAAACGCAGATTAAAAAATGGGAAAGAAAGTGGAAGTTAAGAATTATCGAAGAGATGAATCCGGCTTGGGAAGATTTATATGATAGACTGGCGGCTTAGTTTTCTGGATTCCCGCCTTCGCGGGA
>DIHF01000078.1:0-140 GCA_002420015.1 Micavibrio sp. UBA5703 | reverse complement strand
AACGACGAAGACAGAATATTCACCAACTTATACGGCTGGGAGCCGTTCGGCCTTGAGGCTGCGCGCGCGCGCGGCGACTGGGACAACACGAAGGACATCATCAAAAAGGGCCGCGAGTGGATCATCGACGAGATGAAAAA
>DIHF01000031.1:10962-14097 GCA_002420015.1 Micavibrio sp. UBA5703 | reverse complement strand
TCGGGAATCACCGTGAGGGGTTTTTGGAGGTTTGATTCGAGAATTTCGGGATTTGGGACGTTTTCGGGTACTTTTCTGAGCCCGTCCATGTCGTCCGAGAAGCAGATCATTTTTGCCGGAATATCGGAAATTTTTCTGAAAGCGTGCATCACCATCGTCGTGCGTGCGACTTCTCCGAATGTGCCGATATGCGGAAGGCCCGACGGTCCGTATCCGGTTTCAAACAGCACGTAACCCTTGCTGGGCGCGGTGTTCCCGATACGCTTCAAAACGGCGCGCGCCTCTTCGAAGGGCCACGTCTTGCAATTCATCGCGATGTTTTTGTCAGTATTACTCATCGATTTTCAGTGTCCTCAACCCGGTATTTCTTTGCCTGTAAAAGTAGTGATATCAGATAGAATTGTTAAAATCTAAAAAAAATATTGGTATATCTTGAAAACAAGAGTATTATGTCAGCGAGTATTGTTACTTAACTACTGTCCGACCGTTCTGGTCAAAAATTTTTTAATTGGGAGAAGTCAAATGGCTAAGAAAGCTACAGCTAAGAAGAAGCCTGCTGCGAAGAAAAAAGCAGCGGCTAAAAGAAAACCTGCAATGAAAGCAACGAAGAAGAAAACAGCGAAGAAGAAGCCTGCCAAGCGCAAGGCTGCTGCTGCGAAGAAGTCTCCTTCGAAAAAGGCTCCGGCTAAGAAGAAAGCCGCCAAGAAAAAAACTGCCAAGAGAAAGGCTGCCGCTGCTAAGAAAGCGCCTGCCAAGAAAAAGGCAGCTAAAAAGACAGCTAAGAAAAAGCCTGCTGCAAAGCGTAAGGCTGCTAAAAAGAAGAAGTAATTCTTCTTTTATGCTAGAGATCGCCGTGGGCCTTCGGGTCCACGGCTTTTTCTTTGCCTGATTCCCCTGGTTGGCTCTATATATGTCACATGCAGGAAAAAGCGCCCCTCCAATACGATAAAGCCAATATGCCGATCCCGGACGGGTCGCGGCCCTTTCGCATTCATTCTGATTTCCAGCCCGCCGGGGACCAGCCTGCCGCGATCAAACAGCTTGTCGGGGGGCTTTCCGACGGTCTTACGGATCAGGTTTTGCTCGGTGTAACGGGTTCCGGCAAGACCTTCACGATGGCCCATGTCATACAGGCCACGCAGCGCCCGGCGCTGATTCTGGCGCCCAACAAGACTTTGGCGGCGCAGCTTTACGGCGAGATGAAGGCTTTTTTCCCTGAAAACGCCGTTGAATACTTCGTCAGTTACTACGACTACTACCAGCCCGAAGCCTACGTCCCCAAAACCGACACCTTCATCGAGAAGGACAGCGCGATCAACGAGCAGATCGACCGCATGCGCCATGCCGCCACGCGCAGCCTGTTCGAGCGGCGGGACTGCATCATCGTTGCCAGCGTCTCCAGCATCTACGGCATAGGTTCCAAAGAAGATTACCTCGCCATGACGCTGGACCTTCATAAAAGCCAGAAAATCGACCGTCAGGCGCTGATCCAGCACCTTGTGACCTTGACCTACAAGCGCAACGACATCGCCTTCGAGCGCGGTGCGTTCCGGGTGCGGGGGGATACGGTCGAGCTTTTCCCCTCGCACATGGAGGACCGCGCGTGGCGCTTTTCGCTCTTTGGCGACGAGCTGGAGAAAATCACCGAATTTGACCCTCTGACGGGCGAGAAATTCGGCGACCTCGAAGGCGTGCGCATCTACGCCAACTCGCACTATGTCACCCCCGGCCCGACGATCCAGCAGGCCATAAAACAAATCAAAATCGATCTTAAAGACCGCATCAAACATTTTGAATCGGAAGGAAAATTGCTCGAAGCTCAGAGACTGGATCAACGCACGGGCTTCGACCTTGAAATGCTCGCGGCCACGGGCATGTGCGCGGGGATCGAGAATTATTCGCGTTATCTGACGGGCCGCGCCCCCGGCGATCCGCCGCCGACGCTGATCGAATATCTCCCCCCGGACGCCATCATCTTCCTCGATGAAAGCCACGTCATGGTGCCGCAGCTCCGCGCCATGTATAACGGCGACTTCAAGCGCAAATCGACGCTGGTCGAATACGGGTTCCGGCTGCCTGCCGCCGTCGATAACCGGCCCCTGAAATTCGACGAGTGGCAGCGTATGCGTCCGCAATCCATCTACGTTTCCGCCACGCCGGGGCCGTGGGAGCTGGAGCAGACGGGCGGCACGTTCGCCGAGCAGATCGTGCGGCCCACGGGCCTTATCGACCCGCCGGTGGAAATCCGCCCGACCGCGCATCAGGTTGACGACCTCATGGCCGAATGCCGCGAGGTCGTCGGGCAGGGGGGGCGCGTGCTGGTGACGACGCTGACCAAGAAAATGGCGGAAGACCTCACGGAATACCTCACCGAAAACGGCCTGAAAGTGCGTTACATGCACAGCGACGTCGAAACGCTCGAGCGCATCGAAATCATGCAGGACTTAAGGCGCGGCGGGTTCGATATTCTGGTCGGGATCAACCTGCTGCGCGAGGGGCTTGATATCCCCGAATGCCTGCGCGTGTGTATTCTGGATGCGGATAAGGAAGGGTTCCTGCGCTCCACCACTTCGCTGATCCAGACCATTGGCCGCACGGCGCGGAACGTGGAGGGCAAAGCGATTTTATACGCCGACCGTATCACCGGGTCGATGCAGGCCGCCATCGACGAAACCTCGCGTCGCCGCGAAAAACAAACCGCTTATAACAAGGCGCACGGCATCACGCCCGAAAGCGTGAAGAAGGCACTTGTCGCTGGGGACGGAGTAATTTTTACTCCGTCCCCCGACGTATCTGCCATGGCGGGTTTTTCGGATCAGGAGCAGGAACTTCTGCGCGACCCCGAAGGCATCAGGAAAGAAATCGCCCGCCTGCGCAAACAAATGCTCAAACACGCCGAAAACCTCGAATTCGAGGCGGCGGCGGGGTTGAGGGACAGGATTAAGAGGTTGGAGGAAGTGGAGTTGGGATTTTAGATTTGATTCCTTTGACATTTCTCCTTTTTCGTGAGTTAATCTTCTCGTCTTTTACGTGCTTGAGTCACTAGGATTTTTAGATTTATTGGCTCAATGTCGGGCGTTTCGCCAGACTGTTAAAATTGTACACTTTTATCGGCATTTCTTGAGCAAAAGTCTC
>DIHF01000031.1:0-10679 GCA_002420015.1 Micavibrio sp. UBA5703 | reverse complement strand
GAGACTTTTGCTCAAGAAATGCCTTTCAAGGGTAAGGGACTTAAATGCAAAAGCTTATAGAAGAATTGTCTTCAATTCTTCTTCTAGAGAATTTCCGTTTAAGCAAACTTTCACCAAAAATATTTATATGTGGCGGTGAGATTTCTGACGCCGACACAGGCTCGTACATATCCATACGCGATTATGTGTTTTGGAATATCTTTGCGTGTGATCGAGATCTTCACAAAAGGCTTGTAAGGGCTGAAGACATTAATCAATGGTTCGGAGATGAGCAACATTATGAAGATTTGCTCCAGCTCGAGACGGATTTAGCAGGGTTGGTTACAGCAATTCCAATATTTGTTGAAAGCGCAGGGTCATTAGCGGAGTTGGGTTCTTTTACTGTAATTTCAGAGATATGCAAAAAGTTGCTTGTTTTTATATACAAAAGTCATTCACGCAAGAAGTCTTTCATTTGGTTGGGGCCTTTGAGAAAGGTTGATGAAGAAAAAATCAGAATCTACGAATTCTTAGAAAAGGAGCCGCCTTACAAGACTTCTGATTTTTCTGAATGTGGCCCATTAGTCGTGGACGACATACAGCGGCTTTGCGCAGATAACAGCTATAAGGGTGAGTTTGATTCATCAGTTGAGGCTCATAGAATTTTTCTGCTTTGTGACATTGCTTTTATATTGAACCTATCTAAAAAATCCGAAATTTTATTTTTCATGCGCAAGCTGGGTCTCGATGTTGAGATGAAGGACATTGGTAAATATTTATGGGTGGCTGAAAAAATGGAGATGATAAAAAAAATCGATAAGTATGGTGATACTTATTACTACGTGCCGCTTCATTCCGAGACATCATACGTGGGGTTTGCTTATAGAGAGGGCACAGATCCATCTCTAAAAGATAGGGATAGATGGAAAAATAAAATGCTTGAACATATTGAAGAGTCTGATTCTAGGCGTGCCAAGGCTCTTGGAGAAATGGACTAACATGGGGACTTTTTTTGACCCGGAGAATTCTAAATTATGTCTGCGTTTGGCGCGTGAGACTCGAATGCCGTATTCCGCACTCTACAGACTAGTTTTAACCGCTCCCTACAGATATAAAACCTACAAGATTCAAAAGGTTGGAAGGCCAGGTCAGGTTAGGATCATTCATCATCCGGCTCGTGAATTAAAAACAATACAAAGGTGGTTAGTTAAGAACGTATTGTACTCAATGCCAGTTCATAGTGCTGCATGTGCGTATGAAAAAAATACAGGTATAAAACTTAATGCATCGAAACATGTGAATAACAACTACATCCTTAAGATGGATTTTAAGGATTTTTTTCCTTCTATAGTGCCCAGAGACATTTTTTTAAGAATGCCAGCGGATACGCCATGGAATTCAAACGATTTTTATTTTTTGTCTCGTGTTTTGTTTTGCAAAAAAGACACTGGCACAAAGTTGTCGTTATCTATTGGAGCGCCAAGTTCTCCCAAAATTAGCAACATAGTAATGTATGAATTTGATCAAAAGGTAAGTGAGTATTGTAATCAAAAAAATATTACATACACGCGGTATGCGGACGACATGACATTTTCAACAAATAGGAGAGAAATTCTTCAAGAATGCGAAGATTTTATCAACGGTTTGGTTAGGGAAATGGACAGCCCACATTTGGAAATAAACGCCAGTAAGACATTACATACTTCTAAAAAACATCACAGAAGAATCACGGGTTTGGTGTTATCAAGCCAAGGGTTTGTGTCTTTAGGAAGGGAACGCAAGCGCCTGATACGCGCTATGTTGCATAATTATAAATACAATCAAAATAGTGATGCTGATAAAACTCAGAAATTAAAAGGATTGCTGGCTTTTGCTTGCGATTGTGAGCCAATCTTTATAGATAACTTAAAAGCTAAATATGAAGCCGAAATAGATTGCCTTTTGTCTATGAAACCTGAAAAACCCTACATCAGAAGATTGCTGGGATCTCGTAGTAAATCTTGAACATGTTTCAGTATGGTTTTCGTTTAAATAGCGCCGTACTACCCCGATTTTCTTGACAAATCAGGAATAATATCCCAATTATATACTTCGCAAACCAAGAACGTTACATGAACGGCCTCTTGACCGGAATTATCGAATCAGATCATATAGTTAACGGGTGGCGGTTGTTCGCTTCTCTTTGTTGATTCTGACGTGCTTATGCCTCCAAAAGAAGTTTTGGTACGCAGGGTGCGTATCGGAGGGCTGGCTCGTCCAGTAAGACACAAAGAGAAAGGCATGAAAATGTCTAAAGACTACCGCAGCGCAGTAACTGGCCGTTACGTCAAGGAAAGCTATGCAAATAGCCATCCAAAATCGACGGTTAGCGAAAAACGCTCCTCTCCAAACGGAGGGGGCGGCAAAGGAAAAGGCGGGAAACGTAAGTAACCCGCCCTCCTAATCCATAAATGTCTGGCAGCAACCGCCACCTCTCTTTATTGAATCACAAACCGATTCGTGCGTCAATTGCTCCGCTTCTTCTTTTTAGGCTTGCTGATTTTTCGTAGCTTTTCCTCAAAAGCCTGTTCGGACTCGTCGCAGCCGTGTTCGCGGGCAATTTTCACGAATTTATCCGACTGCTTGCCGGGCTGGCCTGTTTTGCTTTTTGATTTTCTTAACTGATTCATGGAAGTTAATCCCTTTTTTAACTAATTCGCCTTCCAAACTTACATTCCAAGGCGCTTCCCAAAATTCCCTCTTCTTACATTCCTTGAGTTTTTTCTCAATTCTAGGCCACCACATCAAAATGTGTGCGGCCTGAAGATTGCAACTCGCATTTTGCCATTTTGGGGGCAGGTAGATAACTTTAGCCCCCGTATTCTGAATTGCCATGATTTGATGGTGTTTGGTATGGAAGTCCTTATCGGCAGAAATAATCGCTTCACCGCCATTTTTGCAAAAATCTGTGAGCCAATGTGCATCTGCTGTCCCATCAAGTTTTTCCTCTTTAACCGAAGAAAGCTCCCACTCAGGACTCAGTGCCATTTCGCGAACAAGGCGAACAATGGATACGCTCACATGCTCATCTGCGC
Organism: Micavibrio sp. UBA5703; assembly: GCA_002420015.1. Lineage (GTDB taxonomy): Bacteria > Pseudomonadota > Alphaproteobacteria > Micavibrionales > Micavibrionaceae > UBA5701. The sequence goes on along the minus strand of DIHF01000031.1, from coordinate 7,626 downwards.
GAATTTTCATGTGGCAAGACTGGCCTCAAATCTTATTGCCTCGATAATATGGGCCTCTGGAACGTCGTACCACGTAGAAACTTTTTTGATGTTTCCTTCTTCTGCTTGGTAGGTTTTAAAAATCGCGGAAGTCGGCACCGCACCATCACCAACGACGGGTTGACCAAAAGCAAAATGGGGGTTTAAATAAACATTCGGAGCGAGTTCTCTGTTCGGAAAAAACTGCTTGGCCATCCCATCATCATCAAATTCAACACCGAGTTCCAAAATCTGCTCAATAACTTGGTAAATCTGGAATTGTTTTGTCACAAGATTTAAAAGTTTTTTATCACCCAGCTCATCGGCAGTTTCTAAAAATATTTTTTTTCTTTCATTCATAAAACGAATACCGCTCAGAGCAAACGGGTGAGTCGTCTTCAACTCTTCACGAGCCGCCTGAGCCGCAACACGCAATGTTTGCAAAGGTATGTCTCTTTGGCGATAATAATTGATAAAACGAATCTCCATTAGATCAAGAAAACTAATCTCGTTAATTTTACCAAGTTGATTATGGGTGCGCTCAATGACAGGAGGGGATGCGCTGTTAGCGTGACCATCAAGCCAACCACGTATCTTTCTCTGGCTATCAATTTTAAAAAGGCGGGATGCATCGCGAACGGTGTAAAAACCGCTCAAAAGTGGATCGGCCTTCTTAATCTTTGTTACGTTATTTTTCATCCTTGCATTTTATCCTATATACGACTCCCCGTACAGTAATCTCTTGCGGCGGGAATAGCTGATATTGGTAATAATTTAGGCGCGGAATTTTGCCCTTTTTTCTAGCAGTTAGCTGACTGCCGATAGGTAAGGCGCTTTCCTACGATACCCTGCAAGGCTTCATTGGTACGCTCACTATCGGAAATCTCCCTTCTGTTATACCGGAAATCAAATTCATCCAGATAACGCTGCAAGTGTTTTTCTTGGCAGTGCTGATACACGCCGCGCATACCGCGCTTGAAAATGGAGAAATAATTTTCAGCCGTGTTGATATGGACATCCCCGCGAACGTATTCGCCAGCCGCATGGTGTACGGTTTCGTGCGCGAACTCTCTCCCGGCCCGTTTATAAATACGGCTTTCATCCGTGTGGAGAGTGGCTTGCTTATGAACATTTTCACGCAGGATTTGGAGAACCGTTGCGCTGTCAGCGGTTTCTACATGAAACGTGCGGGATTTGCCTTTATTCACCAGCGTAACAACGGACATCTTTTTGCTGTGGCCTTTTTTCTCTTTCCAAGGCTTGCCGCGCAGCGCGTCGATAGTGCCGAAATATGTTTCGTCTATTTGAACGGTTTCACCTTCGCCGCCCATAGGGGGAAGCCCGCCAGACTTCATGGCTTCGCGTAAACGGTGCGCCATGAACCAAGCCGTTTTATAGGTTACCTCCAGCGTGCGGTGCAGTTGGTGAGCAGACATTCCCTTTTTGCTGCTGGTCATCAGGAAAGCAGCTTGCATCCATTTATGCAGAGGTATATGAGAACTCTCGAAAACCGTTCCTACGCGCACGGTGAATTGCTTCCGGCATTCTTTCTCACGGCACTTCCGCAAGCCAATCCGGGTTTTTACCAAATCGTAAGGCTGCGCCATGCTGCCGCAATGAGGGCAAACCGGGCCACTAGGCCACAACAGGCGCTCCAAATGCTTGAAAGCGGCTTTTTCGCTGCGGAAGTAGTTTTTGTTTAAAACGGACATGGTTAACTCCTTATAAGTTAACGATATACCGTCTATTTTGGTGTGTCAAGTATATAATTGGGAATAATATCCTATTATGTCGCCGGGAGGATGTGTGCAGGAAAACAGAAAACGGAGAAAGTGTATGGAGATATGGGAATGGAAATTTTTTGCGACCGAACTAAAGGAAATGAAAATTCCCTTGAAAAATCAATGTTCTGCGATACAAAAAACGACCCGTTCGTAGAGATTATTCAGACTGGCTCTCGAAAAAGCGCTGTTGCTCGATGGCTTTTTGCTCTTGCCAGTTGGCCTGCTGTTCGGCCTGACGGTCGAAGAATTGCTGTTGCAGGCGTTGCTCTTCCTGCCAGCGCTGCTGCTGTTCGCGCTGTTTTTCCAGGAATTGCTCCTGTTCCCATTGCTTCTTGTCGAAAAACGCCTGTTCCTGGCGCTTTTTCTCTTCCCACATTTTCTGCTGGCGTTGCTGCTCCTCCCACATTTCGCGCTCTACGCGCGCCTGTTCGCGGAGTTGCTGGATGATCAGTTCGTTTATCTGCTTTTGCCGTTCTTCGGGGCTCATCATGATGATGTTTACCCTCCATTTTTTTGATTATGTGCCTGTGTTTTTATATTACCATAAAATTAATCCATTTTTAATATTTTTTATAACCATATGAAATATAATGATTATTTATTGGTGGGTAAGACTGCCCAAAAGACTGGTGCGTGTCGGGCGATTTGTTATACTCCGGGCTATGCGCGGATTTTCTTTTACATTGCTGGTTGCGGGGGTTTTGGCGTTTTCTCATGCTTATGCTGAGGACAAGGCGGCTCCGGCGACGGACGATTTCAAAATTCGCGTGATTCAGGAAGATGGTTCCGTGCAGGAGCTTGAGGTTCAAAAGCCGCAAGCGGAACCTCAGCCCGAGCAGCCAAAGCGTGTTCGGGCGCCTAAAAAGCGTCCGGCAGAGCAGGAGGCGCGCGCGCCGCGCATCCGCGAGTCCGATCTGGTGCAGCCCTCCGAAATCAAGCCGAGCTGGACCGAGAAGAATATCGGCCGCGTTGAGCCTGCCGAGGAACCGGTCGAACCTGAGGAAGATAAGGCGCCGGAAGAAATGGCGCGTGCGCCCGCGCCTGCGCCAGAGGCTGCCAGCGCCGCGCCGCACATTCCTCTGCCGCCGCGTAAGCCTTCGGCAGAAGTCGCGGCTCCTGTGCCGGGAACGGTGAGCGCCGATCTTGCCGCCAATATCGCCCTCGACAGCGCACCGCCATCGCAGGGTTTTAAGGTCCATGAGGATAGTTACAAAAGCCGTCATGTGTTCGCCGTTGTCTTCGCAACCGATTCCGGCCCGTATGAAATTTTGGTCGATAGTGCCAACGGCGATATCGTCTATCGTGGCCAGGTTGCCGATTCCCGTTCCGCCGCCAATGATTTGTCTCCGGCCGGAAAATGGCCTGTGGCACGGCATTAGATGTTGAAACGCCTTTTCATTTTCTGTCTGGTTTTCTTTCTTGTCCCCGCCGCTTTCGCCGTCGAAACACCCCTTGATACAAAAGATAAAATGGTCGGGGAGGGGCCTAAAGGCCGCTTCACGCAGGAGCAGGCGCAGGAAATCGCTCTCGGTGTCGTGCCGGGAGAGGTGAAATCTACGGAAGGCTGGTGGAACGATAATCGCTATTATGTCGGTGTCGTGATTCTGCGCGAGGATGGGTCGATTTTCGATGTCGAAATCAACACGCTGACTGGGAAGATTCATAATATCGCCATAGACAGTCTTGTCCCCGGTTCGTCGCTGCCGATGGATGTTATCGCGCAGAACATTGCCGAGGCGGTCGCCGTTTCACATGTCAACGACAAAGTTCATGGCGCTGCGAAGGCGGAGATTCTCAAGTCGCAGATTATCGTGCATGAGCGCCAGCCCGTTTACCGGATTGAGGTTAAAAAACTGGTTCATAAATACGAGGTTCTTGTAAACGCCGTAACGGGTAAGATAAAAAGTTTTAAGGAATCCGATTAGGTGCGTCGTGCCGTTATTGGTTGTAGTGCGGCTTGTGATCCTCTGAATCATCGCCGCCCGCCTGTGTTTGAATCGCGGCCAGTTGGGTTTCCTGCTTTTCGAGCGATATCTGGTCCTGCATCGCGTGCTCTATGGGGCCGAGGCAGCCTTTGGCGTTGAATATGCCCATCATGAGGGACCGGCGCTGCTGCGCGATTTCCTGCACGTCGTCGGCTTCTTCCGCCTCGTCTTTTGTCGTTTGGTCGAACAGGAATCCGGCGGCGGCAAATCCTATGCCGCCTGTTACGGTTCCGACCAGAAATCCACCGACTCCGGCGGCGGCGTTGATGCCGTGGCTTTTGATTTTGGATTTGTCCTGAATATCTTCCGTTGTGTCGATGATGTCGCGCATTAGCGCGGCTTCCTGCGACAGCGCACCGCAACTCAGTTCCGTATCGCCGAGGCGGCTGACCACAAGACCGTTGTCAGGCTGAACATCGTCAGCCTTGGCGGTCGGGGAAAGTGAAACTGCGAGGAAAGCGATACTGGAAAGCAGCAAAAAACGGTGCTTCATGGGTGTCTCCTGCGTAAATGGTAAGTGAGGAAGCCTTTTTGGCAAAATTTAATCTGTGATACTTGCCAGATGCCTGTGGATTGATATCACTTCCATTGCTGCGATTGCCGCATGTCTGTTACCATGTGTTTCTGAAAAATTTCTTTAGCGGGTGAGATCATGAAAAAAGTGCATTTGGAAACGGATCGTCTGATCCTCAGGGAGTGGATCGACGAGGACCGCAAGCCGTTCGCGCAGATGAACGCCGATCCGATGGTGATGGAATATATGCCGCGCCGTCTGGATGAGGGGGCAAGCGACAAGCTCGTCGATCGTTTTTCCCAGCATTTCAAGAAGCACGGTTATGGCCTCTATGTGGCCGAGAGCAAGGATACCAAAGAATTTATGGGGTTTGTGGGTCTTAGCAATGTCGAACTTGAGGTGCCCTTTGCGCCCGCCGTGGAAATCGCATGGCGGTTGTCTTATGAATTTTGGGGGCAGGGCTATGCGTCCGAGGCCGCAAAGAGCGTTTTGAAGCACGGGCTTGGGAAGCTGAAAATTCCTGAAATTGTCGCGTTCACGGTGTACGACAATACGCGCTCTATCGCTGTGATAGAAAAACTTGGGCTGGAGCGCGATCCCAAGGGGGATTTTGACTATCCGCGCTTGCCCAAGGGGCATCCGCTGGCAAAACACGTTCTATTTCGGATCGCTGCATAAGGAATGAAAGCTGAGTGGTATGGGGGAGTATTTTTTTCAGGCATTGAAATGGTTCATCAGCGTCGGGTTTATCATCGGCGGCGTTGCGGCCATGAGCATCGCCGAGCAAAGAGCTATAACCGAACCGATCATTCTTGCGGTTTTCAGCTTTGGCGCGGCCTATATCATGTCCAGTTCCTGGCGCACGCTTAACGGCAAGGCCATTGTGATTTCAATTGTCTATGTTCTTGCCTGCGCGTATGGGGCGTTCTATGTGCCAAGTCTGGCGCGTGTGTACGCGGGTATCCGCATTCATCATATCGATTATTATTTCATCTGGCTGGGGCTGGTCTTTTTTCCCGGCATTCCTTTCATGATGCTGATGTTTAGCAAGTTCAGGAATTAGAGTTTTTCCCGATTAATCGAAGATCCCGTCATCCCCGGCCAGCGAGGCCGCAGGGCCGAGCGCCGAACGGGGATCCGGGAGTTATGTGCGGCGCTTTGCGCCGCTCTTTGTAATGGACTGGATACCCGCCTTCGCGGGTATGACGAGGTAAGAAATTGTTGTTTTGAATGATTGTAGGGCGCAATAAAAAACGGGCGCCTTGTTAAGGGGCGCCCGTTTACAAACTTTCTCGCGTAAGCGATTAAGCGGCTTCTTTGAGGTTTGTCGCGCTGGACTTGCCTTTTTTCGGGTCCTGCTGAACGTCGAAGCTGATCTTCTGACCTTCGCGCAGTGTGCTCATGCCTGCTTTTTCAACAGCGCTGATGTGAACGAAAACGTCCGCGCCGCCATCATCCGGCTCGATAAAGCCGTAGCCCTTTTGATTGTTAAACCATTTTACAGTACCGGTTGCCATGAAATATCTCCTTTGCAAATCTCGGTTTTTTATACCGCGCACCGTGCGCGATACTTTCCCAGTTTGATTTCAGCTTGTGCCGTAACTATTGGCTAAACCGAATTTTTTAAAGGGAGATCTTCCATGCCGTCTGCCACGATGTGGCGGGGCGGCGGTCTTCCAAAAAAGTCGTGTCGCAATCAGTTCCTAATCAAACTTTCAGCAGTTAAAACGAAATCCCCGGTTTCGTCAACAAAATTCGCAGAATACAGCCGTTAGCACGGGAGGGCGTTTACGGAATTTTGCAGCAGATTCAAGTTCGTGGAGCGCGTTGTTGCCATGCAATATATGCAACGCGAATATGCCGGCTGGCCGCCAAAATGGGCTGAAGTTGGCTCTGGCCAACGGTTTCATGATATGATGGAACTGATGAGGTACCATAGGTCAAAATGCGTCTCTTTTGGCCGCCAGGACAGATATTTCATACCGATTATGATGATGTCCCTGACGCTGGTGCTACTTACAGGTTGCGCGTCCGATTCAGAGAGCATTGCGCTCGCCCCTTCACCCCCCAAATTCGATCCCAATGCCCCGCGTGAGGAAATCACCGAGATAGCTTTGGAGACTGCAATTGGCGCCGGGCAGGGGCTTGGAACGCATGGCGTTCGCGATGCAAGCTTGACGGAAGGTGTGAAAACCGCCATGCGCCAGGATGTTATCCCGAAGCGTTGCCGCATTCAGGACCGGTTCGATAGAAAAGCTCTGATCGCATATGAATGGGGTGGCCGCAGTCGTCTCGGCCTTGATATCGACGGTCTGAGCTACGACAATTACGAGATTGAAAAGGTGAAGGTCGAGTACCGCCTGCGCTTCAGTGCCTATAAAACCTCCAAGGAACGTTGCCGCTATGCTTCAAAGTGGCAGGGTATTCTCGGTACCGGCTATAACGAGCTTTTCCTACGCGAGAAAGATACCATCTGGGAAGAAATCAACGTCCTCGAAAACGATCTTGAGGATGGTTTCGACGCTGTATTCCATTAGGGTTGCCAATAGGGGTTGACTCGTCTATATTCAGGATGTGCATTCGCACGTCCTTTTTTATTTCGATAGCGGGGTTCTCCCATGTTTTCAGTACGGTTAAAAACACAGATTTTTCTAGCTGCGCCTTTGCTGATGGTCTTGCCGCTTGCCGGGTGCGATGGCTATGAGCGCGTTGCGTACACAGGGGTTCCTTACAACAACGAGCGCACGGCCGGAACGGGCGTGGCTTACGTTCGTGCCAACATGTTGCCGGAGAAGGGGCCTGTCATTGAAGCCGCAAAGCCGGAGAATAAGGAAATTGTAAAGCCTAAGGCTGAAGCACCTCCACCGCCGCCGCCAGCGGCTCCGCTTGAGGAAACCAAGGATATCCTCGACGATGTAAGCGATGACAAGGCTGATGAGATTTTCAACGACGCGCAGGACAAATAGCGTTTCGTAGTTATACGGATTTCAAAAAGGCACCGAAATACGGTGCCTTTTTCTTTGCCGAAAACGCCGCTTAAATTCGCATCAAAATTGAAATAATTCCGAAACGATAGTCGTGGACAATCTTTGGTATAAGATTTAACATAATCTTATAAGGGTTCTTGTTCGTCCAAAATACGAATACCGGAATTACAAAATAAACATACACATTGTCCTTAGAAAGGGTGGGAACATGACATTAGAAGTAGAAACCATTGTGGCCGTCTCGTTGATGATGGCCGTATTCTCGGCGGGGGCTGCCGTTTGGACCAGCATCGTTCTTGGTGCCGGGTTCGAGCGTCTCCGCTGCGGATTTGACGTCA
>DIHF01000010.1:39845-99629 GCA_002420015.1 Micavibrio sp. UBA5703 | reverse complement strand
TTTCAAGGATAAGCCATATAGTACGTGCAGTCAAGTATATAATCAGGAAATATTTCCTATGATGTCGTCATGAGAAAAAACCGCGAAAAAGAAAAGACAGGAACGAAGAGAATCACAACAAAAGACATAATCCACCCTCAAAACAAAAAAATGACGAACGAACCAATGGAAACAGCAAAAATGAATATAAATCAACGGGTTGTACGCAGGATACTGAATAACCTAAACCCGTGTGACTTTACTGTCCCGGTAGACGTTGCAGGACATCATCAGACCAAACCCGATCAGAACGGTGAGCATGGCCGTCCCCCCGTAGGACACCATCGGCAAGGGCACGCCGACAACGGGGATCAGGCCCATGACCATGGAAATATTCGTGATGATATACAGAGAGAAATTGATACCAAGCCCCAGCGCCAGATAGCGCCCGTAATTATGGCGGCAGCGCGATGAAATCCATAAGGCGTACATGAAAATCAGGCCGAAAAGACTGAGTAGAACCAATCCGCCGAGCAGCCCCCACTCCTCCGCCCAGAGGGTAAAGATAAAATCAGTCTGCTTTTCGGGAAGGAAATTGAGGTGGCTTTGGGTGCCCTGCAAAAACCCCTTGCCGTCTATCCCGCCCGACCCCAGCGCGATTTTCGACTGGGTGATGTGGTACCCCGAACCCAGCGGATCGCTCTCGGGATTCAGGAAAGTCAGGACGCGTTTCTGCTGGTAGCCGTGCATCAAATGCCATGCCACCGGAATGCTGGCGGCGGCCAGCGCGAACGCCCCGCCGAACAGCCACAACGAAGCACCGGCAATAAAGAACATCCCGCCGGAGGCCATGACGATCATCAGGGATGTCCCAAGGTCGGGCTGCGTCATCACAAGCGCGACCGGCGCAACCACAATAAGCGCAGGCAATATCAAGACCCTGATGCTCCGCATATCATCTAAAGTCACCGAATGAAAATACCTAGCCAGCGCCATAACCACCGCAACCTTCATAACTTCCGACGGCTGAAGCTGCATAAATCCAAGATCGATCCAGCGCTGCGCGCCCATGCCAATGCGGCCTTTCAATTCAACGATAACCAGAAGAACAAGCGCAACGGCATAAATCGCCCAACTAAGCCTGTACCAAAGCCGCACATCGATCAGCGCCACGATAATCATGGCGACGAAACCAACGCAAAACCTCACAGCCTGCTTTGATGCCCAGGGTGAAAAGTTTCCTCCGGCCGCCGAATAAAGCGCCGTGAATCCGACACAGGCCACAAGAATAAGCAAAATCATCAGGCCCCAGTTGAGTTGCCTGATTTTTCTCAGGATACTTTGCTCGGATTCTATGACGATGGGTCCAACCATGTTCCTCTACACTCTCTTTTCCATTTGCGGCTGGGTGGCCGCCGGATCGCGCCTTTGCACCTCGATCATCAATTCCTTGGCCAAAGGAGCCGCCGCCGTCGAGCCGCCGCCGCCATGCTCGACCACGACAGAACAAACATAGCGCGGCTTATCCAAAGGCGCATAACCGACAAACAACGCATGGTGCCTGAAGTTCCACGGCAAGTCTTCGTTCAGAACACCTTCAAGGCGCTGCTTCATGGTAATTCTTTTGACCTGCGCGGTGCCCGTTTTACCGCCCATCTCCATGCCGGGTTCCTCAATCCTGGAACCTTTGGCGGTTCCTCTTTCGTGGTTAACCACGCTGTCCATGCCCTTGCGGATGAGCTCCATGTGCCATTTATCGAGCCCCATATCAGGCCAGTTTGAATCATGCCCGACAAATTTATCGCCGGCATAAGCCGCAATCCACGGTTTGACCGCGCGCCCACCATTGACAAGCCGCGCCGTCATCACGGCAAGCTGCAGCGGCGTTGCCTGCATGTAGCCCTGACCGATACTGGCAACGATGGTTTCGCCGGGCTGCCATGTCTCCCCGAAATTTGCTTCTTTCCAATTCTTGTCGGGGATCAGGCCGGGCTTCTCTTCCCGCAACTCAAAATCAAGTTTATGGCCAAGCCCCAATCGTTTGGCTGTTTCGGCGATCTTGTCTATCCCTATCTTGGTTGAAATCTCATAGAAAAACACGTCGCAGGATTGCGCCAGCGCATCAATCAAATTAACCGTTCCATGCCCTCCTTTTTTCCAGCAATGGAATTTGCCATCTCCGAATTTATAATGACCGGGGCAAAAAAAACTGGTGTTGCTCGTAATCATTCCCAATTCGAGCGCCGCAAGCGCCGTAACCATCTTAAACGTGGAGCCGGGCGGATATTGACCTGCAATTGCCTTATTCGTCAGCGGTCGCCCCGGATCGGCCAAAAGTTCTTCCCACGTTGCCGCCGACAACCCCTTGGAAAAAACGTTCGGATCAAAGCCGGGATTGGAGGCCAAAGCATAAACCGCGCCGGTATGAGCATCCATAACCACGGCGGAAGCGCTGCGCTCCTGCTCGATGCGCCCCTGCGTAAAGCGCTGTAACTCACCGTCGATAGTTAATACAATACGGTCCCCCTCTTTGCTCGGTTCGCGCCTAAGCTCCCTGACTTCGCGCCCGACGACATTGACTTCAACCTCCGCATTGCCGGGTTTGCCGCGCAATTCGAGGTCGAAAGTTTTTTCTATGCCTGTTTTTCCGACTTTAAAACCGGGAATCTTCAGGACAGGATCTTCGGAATCCTCCGTCTGACTGACACCGCTTACATAGCCGACAATATGGGCAGTAGACGCGCCGAAGGGATAAGACCTTATCTCGCCCACATCAATCGCAAGCCCCGGCAAATCAGGAAGATTAACCTCAATTTTGGCAACGTCTTCCCAGCTTAAATCATCCCTCACTTCGATCGGAACGAATTTCGGGCTGGCTTTTACCTGCTTAAGAACTTTTTTTATTTTTTCTTCTTTCAATTCAATTAGTGCCTGCAACGACCTTAGTGATTTTTCAATGCTGTCCGTCTGTTCCGGAATAATCAGAACCCTGTAATTTTGGTTATTAAGAGCGAGAGGAACCCCAAAACGATCGACGATCTGCCCGCGCGAAGGGGGAAGTATTTTTACATTGATGCGGTTTTGATCCGACAAGGTCCTGTAACGCGACCCTTGCGCGACCTGAAGCCAAGCGAGCCTGCCGCCAAGGACAGCAAGAAAGCCGACCTGCAACGCGCCCACAACAAAGCTGCGTCGCGTGAAAACCCTTGTGCTGTCCTGATTCTTCCTCATGACATCACTTTATAAGGGAAACCATTACCGTTACTAACCAAAACTCGCACTTCGTACCGGCAAAAATTTATGCGTCAGATGCAATAACGAATTAACGAAGGGAAAGAGCATAATCCCGAGAACTGCCGAAGCTATGACCGGATATAACGGCGTCCACTGAAGATGGATAAGGCCGTACAAAAACCACTGCACGAGGCCGCTGGCAACCGACACCATGCAAAATCCGCTCCAGACCATGGTAAAAGGCTGGCCCATCAGGAATCTTCTCTGGTCGCCGACAATCCATGTCACCGCGACAAAAACCAGAGCATTCATCCCCATCGGCAAGCCACTGAGGATATCCAGAACGATGCCCGCCAGAAAAACCAGCCAGCCTGGCACGATCGTCGGCCTGAAAATCGACCAATAAAAAACGGCCATCAACAACAGAGGGGCTTTAACGCCATCCACCAACGGATAGGAAAACGAAACCGTATTGAAAACAAGCAGCAACGCCATAAGACAATACGGCAATAGGATGCGTCCTGAATAATCAAGGCGTTCTGCTAGTGTAGACATATCGTTCAACTTTGATAATAAAATCAGCCGCCGGGTTGCAAACCGGAGTCTTCGGATTTATTCACAATCCTGACAAACACCATTTTATTGACATCGGCAAATAATTTCACGTGTTTGACGCCATCTTTATCAACGACGCGGCCAACGGGCAACCCTTGGGGGAAAATACCCCCATGCCCGGAAGTCACGATCCTTGCACCGTCCTGAATGTCGCTGCCCTGCTGCACATGCTGCAGGACGGGCATGTCACCGTTGGTTCCGGCCATAATCGCGTGCTGGCTGCTGTTTTCGACCAAAATCGGAACACGCGAGTTAATGTCGGTAATAAGCAAGATGCGCGAGGCCTTTTCGCCATCTTCAACAACCCGGCCCACCAGACCGTCGCCGGAAATCACAGCATGTCCTTTTTTTACGCCATCCCTGCGCCCGGCATCAGCAAGAAGGCTCTTCACATACGTGTTACCTGAATCGGCAATGATGCGGCTGGTAATATAGGTATGCTGCGGCTCAATCTTTACATTAAGAAGCTGTTTCAAGGATTTGTTTTCAGCCTCAAGAAGAAGTGCCGCTTGATACCACTCGCGCAACCGGGCGTTTTCCTGCTGCAAATGAGCATTCTCCGCCTGCAAACTGGCCAGCCCGGTTATATTACGTACGAAACCTGCCGCCTGCTGTATCGGTTTACTGACTGTCACCAACACCGGCGCAAATAAATCTGTGGCACCCGCCCTGACACCACTCAAGGACGCAGGACTTAATGCCGAAAACAGCAAAAGCCCGAGAGCAATCATAAGCAGAAAAAAAGATGAGGACGACCGCCCCCAAACCGGGAACGGCAAAACCCTTGCAATACCTTTGGACCAAATGCGGCGCTTCAACGTAACCCCGTGTTATTTTTATAAAAACTATGAAAACACGCCTATGAGATTAGGGTTACGCAAAAACCCATTGAGGCGCAAGGGTTTATACAAAAATACCCCCAAGTGATTACAGCTAATCTAATTAAGTGATTGCTAGTATGTTCCTATAAGAACATTGCGGAGGGCTTTGTGTTCTTCCAGAGCATGGCCCGTACCAAGCGCCACACAGGACAACGGATCGTCGGCAATCGTAATGGCAAGCCCCGTCGCATGACGCAGAACAAAATCCAGATTGGTCAAAAGGGCGCCACCTCCAGTCAGGACAATTCCCTTATCGACAATATCGGCGGCGAGTTCGGGCGCGGTATGCTCAAGGGCTACTTTAACTCCTTCGACGATCTGGCCAACAGGCTCAGCCAGACTTTCGGCAACCTGACGCTCGGTGACGACAATTTCCTTCGGTACGCCGTTCATCAGGTCACGGCCGCGAATTTCCATCGTCCGCCCCTCCCCATCCGCAGGCGGGCAAGCCGAGCCGATTTCCTTCTTGATTCGCTCCGCCGTGCTTTCACCAACCAGCAGGTTATGCACACGCCGGATATAGGCGATGATGGCTTCGTCCATCTTGTCGCCCCCTACTCTTACAGAGCGCGCATAAACAATCCCGCCCAGAGAAATAACGGCAACTTCGGTCGTGCCGCCGCCGATATCAACGACCATAGACCCGGTCGGCTCGGTTACGGGAAGGCCCGCGCCGATCGCCGCGGCCATCGGCTCCTCAATCAGGTAAACCTCGCTGGCACCCGCGCTTTCAGCCGATTCCTGAATGGCGCGGCGCTCAACCGCCGTCGAGCCGGAAGGCACGCAGATCACCATCTTCGGAGAAACGAAAGAGCGCCGGTTATGCACCTTGCGGATGAAGTGCTTGATCATGGCCTCTGTGACTTCAAAATCCGCGATAACGCCATCCCGCAGGGGGCGCGTGGCGACAATGCTGCCGGGCGTACGGCCCAGCATCTGTTTGGCCTCATTCCCGACCGCCAGAATCTGCTTTTTCCCGTTCACCATGGATATGGCAACGACAGAAGGTTCATTCAAAACAATGCCCTGATCCTTGACGTACACCAGCGTATTGGCCGTACCCAGATCAATCGCCATGTCGGCCGACATAAAACCGAAAAGTCTTGAAAACATAATTCGCCCTGCAAATTACCAACGGATAGAATGATCCTTGGGGTTATACCAAAGTTAAACCGGGAATGCATCAAAAGAGTTTTTGACGCAGCAGATTTCAGCCAAAACTTTTTTGAAGATTTATTTTAGCCCTGACGCGCCTTGAAGCGGGGGTTCTTCTTGTTAATGACGTAGATGCGCCCCTTGCGGCGAACAACGCGGCAATTGCGGTCTCTTTTCTTGAGCGTCTTTAGTGAACTTACGACTTTCATTTTTTCTTCCTGCCAAAAAAGCTAGAGCGCGGGCTCAGATGTGGGCGGAACATAGCGGGGTTAAGGGGCTTTTGTCAAGCAACATTGGCTTTAATCAGGTGCCCCACTAAAGTTTTCATAATATCATCACCTCCGCACACATTAAAGCCGAACGGTTGCTTTTATCAAAAAATCTCCCCATCATGATAGCCTCGGAATCACCCTCTTTCCAAAGGCTTCACAATGAGTTCCTCAAGCGCGCAAAAAACATATAAAGCCGGTGCCGTCATCATGCGCCAGGGCGACAAGGGCGAAAGCGCTTATATCATTGAGGAAGGCAGCGTTGAAATTTTCATCCAGAGAGAAGACGGCACCGAGCAGACTGTCGGCACGCGCGGCCCCGGAAGCATCATTGGCGAAATGGCGATCATCGACAATGCGCCCCGCACGGCAACCGTAAGGGCCGTGCAGAATTGCACCCTGCTTGAAATCACGCAGGAGGACTTTTCGCGCAGGCTGAAAAACGCCGACCCCGTGCTGCGTATGACCATACAGGTTATTCTGACCCGCTACCGCGACACCCTGACGCGGGCAGAAATCAGGAGGCTGACCGATAGCTGGCCGCCCGCCGAATCAATCGAGCTTGGGTACACGGAACATACCGATGCTGTTGAGACGATCAAGATCGCCAGCGATTTCAAGGTAGCCCTCGACAAGCGCGAGATCACCCTGCACTACCAGCCGATTGTAAACCTGAAAACCGGGAAGGTGGCGGGATTCGAAGCCCTCATGCGCTGGCAGCACCCACAGAAAGGCTTTATTTCACCTGCTGTCTTTATTCCGATCATCGAGGAAAACGGCCTGATCGTGGAGGCCAGCCGCTGGGCTTTGCACGAAGCCTGCAAGACGCTCAAACGCATTGAAAGCCAGACCGGCCACAACCGCGAACTCCACATGAGCGTGAATTTTTCCAGCACAGATTTTTCATCGGATAATTTCGTCAACACCATCTACAACATCATCAGCGAGAGCGATGTTGACCCCAAACAGATTCATCTTGAAATCACCGAACGCCTCCTGATGCAGCAACCCGACAACGCCAAAGATACTCTCCTTATGTGCCGCAAGGCGGGCATGGGCATAGCTATTGATGACTTTGGCACGGGCTATTCATCGCTGAGCTATCTGCATTACTTCCCGATTGATACACTAAAGGTCGACCAGAGCTTTATCCGCACCATGCGCAAGGACCCCGGGGCTTCGGAGCTTGTCAGATCGATTGTCGGCCTCGGCAAGAACCTCAAAATGCACGTCATTGCCGAAGGGATCGAAAGCAAGGAAGAAGGGAAAATGTTGCGCGATATGGGCTGCGACATGGCGCAGGGATACTTCTTTGCCAAGCCCATGCCCGAACGCGAACTCATTCAAGTCTTGCGCGACTGGAAACCGGCCGATCTGGGCTGACCCCTATTTCTGCTTGGCGATATAAATCCCGTCCCAGTCTTTCCCGGGCGGGCTACGGACGAACTCCGAAGCGCGGTTTTGATACATCTGATACAGCGTCTTCATATTCCCGGACGACAGCGATATACACTCTGATGCACATTTAAAGACAGCATCAAAATCCCGCGACCTGTAGCTTGCAATCATCTGCGCGTGTTTTTCCGACCACTTCATAAATTCGGCTCCTGCGGCAAAGTTTTCATCCCCGACAAGCGTAAATATCCTGACAGGCTTTTCTTTTCCCTTAACCTTGATCAAATCAAGCTCGAGCGTTGCCATGCCTTCAATCTGGTTATTCGTCTCCTCGCCAAGAATGATCGGAACGTCATATGTTTTGGTTTGCCCCTCAAGGCGCGAAGCCAGATTGACCGAATCCCCCAGCACCGAATAGGCAAAGCGCTGGCGCGATCCCATGTTCCCGACGGCACAAGCACCTGTATTGATGCCGATTCCGGCCTTGAGCAAAACCGGCTCCCGGCCCATGACCTGTGCGCGTTGTTTGACCTTTTCATTGATCGGCGCCAAAGCGTTTTGCATCCCGAGCGCCGCAATGCAGGCATTACGCGCATGATTCGGATCGTCCAGCGGCGCATTCCAGAACGCCATCATCGCATCACCCATGTATTTGTCGATGGTCCCCCGGTTCTGCATAACCAGATCGGACATCGGCGTTAAAAAATCGTTCATAAGCTGAATAAGTTCCTCAGGGGTCAACCCCTCGGAAATCGCGGTAAAGCGCCGGATGTCACAAAACATCATCGTCATTTCCCTGATCTCGCCGCCCAGGCGCAGCTTGTCGGGGTTCTTCGTCAGCTCCTTCATGAAATCGGGCGAGATATAAAGCCCGAACGCGGCCCGCACCTGCTTTCTTTCAAATTCTGTCTTGAGAAAGCTGAGAATGGAGGATGCGATAAAAACAAAAACAACCATGATCGCCGGGGCCACGGGATCGAGCAATCCCCCCTTTTCCGTGAACAAATACCACGAAGCCCAGAACGCACCGAACGATGAAACAACCGCAATCGCGGCAAGCCATAGCGGGTTCACAAAAAACGATAAAACGATAATCAGCAAGCAAACCGCAATGGCCGCGCCGACCTCAAGCATGTTCGCTACAAAGGGGCGGATCAAAAATTTCCCCTGCAAAATCTGTTCGAGCGCATTCATATGCACTTTCACCCCCGGCTGCATCCCCAGCGGGGTCGCTCGCAAATCATTAAGACCTTCAGCACTTGAAGCGATAAAAACAATTTTCCCTTCGAGACGCTTATTATCATCGCGCATATAATGTTGATCGAGAAACTCATAGGCTGAAATGCTTTCAGCCCCTGAAAATTCGCGGTAATAAACCAACATCTTTCCCGCAGCATCGAGGGGAATTTTATACTTCCCCACCTCTACAACAATAGCTTCATCAATTTTGAAATTATTGTATTTTTCTTTGTCAGATATCTGAACCAATTCCTTACCACCCTCCTCATACAACCTTAGGGTTTCAAGTATGAGTGAAGGGTAAAGCGCCTTTCCGTCATGAAAAACAAGGCCGGTTCTTCGGATAACGGCATCCTGCTCGGCGGAGGCCATAAAGCTGCCATTTCCGGCCGCATTCTTCTGAAGCTCCGGCAAAAACTGTGCTGTCGTACCAAAATGAATACTTCCCGTCCCCGTCTGACCGAGAAGGAAATTTTTGATATCACTTTTGACCCTAATGCCGCTTTTGATTTGGGGCGGATTTGGATTGGATCCGTAAGAAAACCCGGCGACAAAATTCCCCACATCGCCAATCGCGCGCGCCAGAACGGCATCATGGCTTTCTCTTGAACTTAGAGCCTCCCGCGCCGGATTTCCCTCCTCCAGAAGCGGAATGATATTTTCCGGCGAGGTTCTGTCCGGTTCGGCCAGAACGCCGTCGAACACGATGACCGCTGCGCCCTCCTCTTTTATATTCCTGACGACTTGCGCGATGTATGTGCGCGGCCACGGCCACTGCCCGGCCTTTGAAAGCGAAAGATCGTCAATATCGACAAAGACCAATTTATCAGACGGATCTCTGGGCTTCAGGGTAATATACGTATCGAAAACAACGTTGCTGATCCTTTCCTTCAGCGCCGTTCCCTCCCAGACGCTCAAGATCAGAAGGCCGAGTATCCCCAGCAGAAACAAAAGCCTTACGACTGGATTGGTCAAAACACGCGACATATTTTCCCTACATTATCGCTCTGTGAAGGCCCGGTCGCGGGCCTTGAGGATCGGTTTCATAAGATACTCAAGAATAGTCCGCTTGCCTGTAATCACCTCGGTTTCCGCCACCATGCCGGGCGTGATGGGCAAAGGATTTTCTGCGCTGCCCATGTAATTTTTATCGGTGCGCACCTCGATTTCAAAAAATACATTTCCCTCACCGTCATTCACGCTGTTGGCACCGATACGGACAAGTTTTCCTTTAAGACTGCCGTAGCGCTGTGAATCATAAGAGGTAATCTTGACCTTTACATCCTGCCCCGGCCTTAAAAAAGCGACCTCTTTGGGAACAACCCGCGCAATTATTTTTAACTCGTCATCGACGGGGACAATCTCGACAAGGCGCTGCGCCGGCTCGACAACGCCGCCGATGGTGCTGAGCGCAATATCGTTCACCACCCCGTCAACCGGCGAGCGTAGCTCGGCGCGGGAAACCCTGTCGCCGATAGATTTCAGGTTTTCTTTCAGCCCCAGTATTTCCGTCTCCACGCCGTTCAGTTCGCTCAAAGCTTGCGACTTGAACTGATCGACCTGGCTTTCACGCTCTTTTTCGCTGCCGCGCAGTTCCGCCTCAAGCCCCGCCTTTTTCTGGCTTTGCGCGTTGATCTGGCCGCTGACATCGTTCAGCTCGCGCTCCAGCCTTATCTCTTCAAGCTTTGGCACGGCGCGCTTCTTGACCATCTCACGCGTAATATCCAGTTCCTCCTGCAAGGACGAACGGTTCTGATGCAGGCGGCCGATCTGCGCTTTTACTTCCGACAAATCGGCATTGGCCTTGTTGATTTTGTTGTCGAGAATCGCATAGGCGTTTTGCAGCTCTTTCTGCCTGGAATCATAGAGCGCCTTTTCGTTTGCGGCAATTTGCGGTGCCTTTCCGGAAATTTCATCCGGCACCACGAACGCTTCGCCGCTGGCTTCCGCTTTTAGCCGCGCCTTCTTGGTTTCGAGTTCGAGAAACCGTGCTTCCGTTCCTTTTTCCTGAGAGGAAAACTGCACATCGCTGATGCGCAAAAGTATCTGGTCTTTCTTTACAAGCTCGCCTTCCTTAACCAGAATCTCCTGCAACACGCCGCCTTCAAGGCTTTGCACGACCTGAATTTCCTGCGACGGGACCACCTGCCCCTGCCCCCGTGTGATTTCCTCGACCTTTGACAGCGCCGCCCATAAAAATCCAAACACCACAAGACCGACAATACTGAACAACAGCAACACAGATGAAAACGCAGGCTTAAGACTGGTTGCGGCCTCCAGTTCCGACATGAAATCGGTGTCTTTCATGACTTCACCTCAATCTTGCCTTTACTGAGCGCCTCAATGACCTTGTCACGCGGCCCGTCCATAAGAACACGCCCCTGATCCAGCAAAATCAGCCTGTCCACCAGCGGCAACATGGAGGTTTTATGCGTGACAAGAATAAGCGTCCGTCCCTTAATTTCTTTTTGAATGTAGCGGCCAAAGGCTTCTTCGGCCTGCATGTCCATGGCATTGGTCGGCTCATCGCATACCATGACATGAGGCTGGAGCAGCATCGCCCGCGCCAGCGCAATCGCCTGCCTCTGCCCGCCCGAGAGGCTCGCGCCATGCTCGCCCACGGGCGCGTCGTAACCCATCGGATGACGCGAGATAAATTCATGAACCCCGGCATCTTTGGCCGCCTGCAATATCGCCTGTTCGGAAGCGTGCGGCAGGCTGACTGCAATATTGTCGCGGACGGAGCCGCTGAACAAAACGACGTCCTGCGCGATATAGGCGATATTGCGCCTTAAATCGGCTGGATCGATCTGGCGGTAATCCGTATCGTCCGCAAGGATAGTGCCGCTATCCGGCTCATACAGCCCCATAACAAGCCGTGCAATCGTGCTTTTCCCGGAACCGATACGGCCGATAATGCCGACCTTCTCGCCGGACTCGATAACAAAAGATACGTTATCGAGAACTTTGCGGTCGACACCGGGATAGGAAAACGAAACTTTTTCAAACGCAATTTTTCCCTTCAGGTCCGGACGGTGAAGGAATTGCTTGTTGGCCGGGCGCTCGACCGGAGCCTCCATGATTCTGTCCAGCGTCTTGAGCGCCCCGCCCGCCTGATGATAGCGCGTCATGAGATTGGCGATCTGCCCGACCGGCGCAATCGCCCGCCCGCCCAGCATCACACAACCGATCAAGCCGCCGATCGACAGGTTCCCATCCTGCACCATATACATGCCGGCCAAGATAATAATGATAGAGGCGATCTGCTGCACAAACGTTGCAATGTTCACGCCAAGGCCGGAAATGAACCGCGCCTTCTGGCCGCTGGCCGCGCTTTCCCCGACATAATCGCCGTAGCGCGCGCGAAACGCGCCATCCGCCCCGATGGCCTTGATCGTCTCAAGCCCGTGAATGGTTTCAACCAGCAAGCCGTGTTTGGTTTCCGATGCCTGCCCGGATTTCCTGACGGAAGATTTCAGAGGAAACTGCAAAACCCAGCCGATCAAAACGACCGCCAAAATCAAACCGATCAGAATAAAAGCAAGACTGCCGCCGATCTGGTACATCACGAACAGAAAGATCAACGTGAACGGCAAATCGACAAAGCCGGTAATGGTGGCTGATGTGAAAAACTCGCGCACGGAGTCGAACTCGCGCAGCATATTGGCAAAAGCGCCGCTGGATTTAGGCCTTCCGGCCAGCTTCATATTGATGACCTGATCGTAGATGCGCCGCGCCGCAATGACATCGATGCGCCGCCCGGACAGATCGATCATATAAGAGCGCAGCGTGCGCATAATCAGATCAAAAACATAAACCGCCAGCGCCCCGATCCCCAGCGCCCAGCCTGTCTCAATGGCGTTGTTGGGTATGACGCGATCATAGACATTCATGATGAACAGCGGACTGACCATGCCAAAGATGTTGATGAAAACGGCGGAAAGTATGACCATGGCGTAAACGCCGCGATTGGCCCGCACGATGCTCCAGAACCAGTGCCCGCCCGTATCGCCCGCGTGCGCCGCCTCGGGTTTTGTGAACGCCGTGCGCGGATGAACGAAAACCGCAAACCCGGCATAATCCTTATTGATATCCTTTACCTCCACTTCCCGCACGGCTTTTGTCTCGGGAAGGAATATCCTGGCTTTCTTTCCGTTTGAGGAAATCGCCAGAAGAACGCAGGCATGCCCGTCTTTCAAAATCAAAACCGCCGGGAGAACCGCCGTGGGTATCTTGTCCATGGATTCCCGCCGGACGATTTTTGCATTGAGGCCCAGACGCTCCGCCGCCTCGCAAAACAGGTTCGGGCCCATCCCCTTGGAATCGTAGGCCAGCCCGGACGTCAAAGCCTCCGCCGATTTGGCGCGGCCAAAATGCGCCGTTAAAAAGACAAGGCATTCAAGCAATGAATCCGGCGCGGCAGCATCGATGTCGATCTCCGCTTCACCCTTCTTGCTGACTTTATCTTTTTTATTCATAGGCTTCCGGCGGCGGATCTGTCAGAGATTCCTGCAAACGCCCGACACCGGCAAGAACCGCATACTGAGCCGCCAAAAGCCTGTGCTCGCCGTTCATCTTCTCCAGCTCCGTGTTGAAAAGCTGGTTATGCGCCTGCATAAGCTGCAATTGTGAAATTCGCGCGCCTTCAAACTGCGTTTTGTACGTTTCAAACAAGCCGCCGTTCAAACCGGCGCGCTCGGCAAGCAACTTATACTGCTCCTTGGCGGTTTCAAATTCGGAATAGGAAACCCTGACATCGCGCTCGATCCGCCTTTTGATCTCCTGCGTCTTGGCCAGAGATTCCCGGTGCGCGATCTGCTTTCCCTTGATCCTGGCCAGTTCCGCGCCGCCCGTGGAGAAATTCCAGTTAAGCCGCATCAGGGCCCGCGCATCGATCACCTCGCCGCCGATAACATCCGCCTTGTCGCTTTTCAGATAAGAAACCTCGCCGCCCAGGTCCGGGTAGAGAATTGCCTTTTCGGCATCGACGTCATGCCCGGACGCCGCCGCCTCCAGCTCCGCCGCCAGAATGGCCGGGTGGTGCGACAGGGCAAAAGTCGTCGCCTCGTCGGCATAAGCGGGAACAAGATCAAGACGCGGCTCCGTTTTAAGCAAAGAGTCTCCCGGCAAATGGCCCGTGGCTTCGGCGTAATCGGCTTCGGCGGATTTGGCCTGCCCCTCGTACTCCCTGATAATTCCCGCAAGAATAACGCGGATCTCTTTTGCCTGTTGCAGCTCGGCTTCGTCGGCGGCGCCTTCATTGACCATCGTTTCAATCCGGCCGAGATATTCATCGACCTGGCTACGATGCGCGTAAAGCATCGAAATCCCCGCGCGCGTCCTAAGCACATTGACGTAGGCCTGCGCGGCGCGCAGGGCCAGCGACTCCCGCACATCCGCCGCGCTGCTGCCCGCTTCGGTTTGCCGGGTTTGCGCCGCCTCGACGCGGCTCGGCGTTTCAAAGCCGTCGAAAATCATCTGGCGCACAGACAACGACCCCTCGCCCACATAGGAATAAGCCGCGCCGCGATCCGTCACAAGGCCGCGGCTCGTACTGTTGTCGCCGTACATGCGGCCATAGGAACCGTTGATGGAAACTTCAGGAAAATATCCGGAGAATTCTTCACGCTTGCGCTGCTCTGCAATGCCGATCCCTGCCTGCGCCGCTTCGGCGCTCGGGTGATGCATGATGGCAGCATCGACCGCTTCGGCCAGCGTCTCGGCCTGCGCCGAATAGCCGCCCGAAAGCAGAATCAAAAAAGAGCCGGTCAGGGTCAGCGAATATCGGAACATACAGGATATGCAAAAGACAGAGATTTAAGGAGCGCGGGAAGAAACCGTAACACCTTAAATTTAAAGGAAAAGCCGCCCTCTTTCAAGCGTTACGGCGCGATACACCAGAAATAAACTACCCACAGCACTAAAGACGGCGTTGCCCGAATCCTTTATCATTGGCACCCGTGATATGCACACGACCACAAAGCCTCAGCAAATGCCCAATAAATTCCATAATTACAATACGCAACCCCCCGGTTGGGTCTGGGGTGAATTTAAAAACAATAGCCGCCAAACCTTGCGCTATGGCTCCCTCTACCCTGAAAAACAAGCGCCGGAAGCCATCGTAATCCTCCTCCCCGGCCGCAGCGAGTTCGTCGAAAAATACTTTGAAACCGCCCGCGATCTGGCACGCATGAATTTTGCCGTCTGGGTCATCGACTGGCGCGGACAGGGAAAATCCGAAAGGCCTTTTCGTTACCCGCACCGGGGAAACGCCCCTGATTTTGAAGAACACGTAGATGATCTCAATCAATTTATAGAAGGCTACGTAAAGAAGGCGGCTTTTCGTCCCTCCGACGGAAAGCCCATCCCCCTCATCATGCTGGCGCAATCCATGGGCGGGAATATCGGCCTTCGTTATCTTTCGGCCCACCCGGGAAACTTTAAAGCGGCCATCGTCTGCGCACCGATGCTGGGCATAAAGGATCTTAAAATCCTGCCGCTTTTTCTGTCGGTGATTCTGGTGAAAATTCTCGGCTCCATCTTCGGCATGCATTCCTATGCATTCGGACAAAAGGACTGGGCCCCCGCCGAGCGCGCCAGCACCGATAAATTTTCCCGCGATACCGCCAGAAATGCGGTCCACGATTCATGGTACCTGGCCGATCCCGCGCTACAGGTCGGCGGCGTGACTTTCGGCTGGCTTTACCATGCTTTAAAATCCTGCCTTGTCCTGTCCGCCAAAAAGACATTGGCCGCCATCAATATTCCGGTGTTGCTGGCCGTAGCGGGCCGCGAAGAACTGGTGAATACCGCCGCGATCAGGACAGCCGCCAAAATTATACCATCCGCCCGGCTTATCGAGTTCCCTGAAGCAGGCCACGAAATCCTGATGGAAAAAGATGACATAAGAGACAAACTATTAACCGCCCTGCAGCTTTTAACACAGGAAATATTGAGCAATAAGCCCTGACCACTTGAAACATTCGCCGGATCAGGGCAGAGTGTTTGTACATTTTTCTGTAGGAGTTCTGAAACAATGAATGCTGCCAATAATGCTATACACCGTCTGAGCGACCGCATCCTCAAGGCTCTTGAGTTGGCTATTGAACAGGACGATGTAAAGATTGCGGAAATCCTCACCAGTGCGCTGGATTTATCCATGACCCGCAACACGGGTGGCGGCGATTTCGTCGAGCGGCGCGACTACTCCCCGGCCATGGAAGCCGCTATGGACAAGCTGAGCCGTTTGCAGGACAAAGCCAGAAAGCGCTAAACGCGTTTTGCTACACATTCCCGATCAATTCAAGCCATTGCGTTTCCGTTAAAACGGTAACGCCAAGTTCAGTAGCTTTTTTCAGCTTTGAACCCGCATCCGCCCCGGCAACAACGTAATCCGTATTTTTCGATACCGATCCGGCGACTTTCGCGCCCAGGCTTTCCGCCCGCGCTTTGGCTTCGGGCCGGGTCATTTCCTCCAGCGTTCCGGTGAACACGACGGTCTTTCCGGCAATTGGGCTGTTTCCAACATCCGGCGCTTCAAACGGCTCGATCGTCAGCGCCGCCTCCAGCGCATCCAAAATTTCGCGGTTATGCGCCTCGGCGAAAAAGCCGAGCAGATCATCGGCAACGGACGGCCCCACATCTTCAATCGCCAGCAGTTCAGCATAAGATTCGCTTTCACGGTTTTGCGCGGCTTTCATCGCGGCCTTCATATTCTCCAGCGATCCATACGCCCCTGCCAGCCGCTTCGCCGTTGCCTCGCCGATCTGACGAATGCCCAGCGCATAAATAAAGCGGTTGAAGGAAATATTCCGGCGGGCGTTGATTGAATCGAATAAATTCTTCTCGGACAAATCGCCCCAGCCTTCGCGCTTGCGTATAGGGACAGTCAAACTTTTATTTTTCTCTTCCAGCCTGAAAATATCCGCCGGAGATTTTATAAGGCCGTCCTCATAAAACTGCTCGATGATCTTGCTGCCCAGCCCTTCGATGTCAAAAGCCAGCCGCGAGACAAAATGTTTGAGGCGCTCCACAGCCTGCGCCGGACAGACAAGCCCGCCCGTACAGCGGCGCACGACCTCTCCCTCCTCCCGGATCGCCAGCGACCCGCAGGCCGGGCATTTCTCAGGAAAAATAAATTTCTTTTCCGCGCCGCTGCGTTTATCGGCCAGAGCCTGCACGACTTGCGGGATAACGTCCCCGGCGCGCTGGATCAAAACGCGGTCGCCGATGCGTATATCCTTGCGCAGGATTTCATCTTCATTGTGAAGCGTCGCATTCGACACCACCACGCCACCAACGGAAATCGGCTCCAGCCGCGCCACAGGCGTCAACGCGCCCGTACGCCCGACCTGAATGTCGATTCCTTTGATAACCGTGATCGCCTGCTCCGCCGGGAACTTATGCGCCACCGCCCAGCGGGGCGCACGCGAGACAAAGCCAAGGCGCTCCTGAAGCTTTAAATCGTTTACTTTGTAAACGATGCCGTCGATGTCGTAATCCAGATCGGCGCGCCTCCCCAGCAACCCCTCATAATTTTTCATGATGGCTTTTATATCTTTCAAAACCTCGACCTGATCCGTGATTTGAAACCCCCACTTGCCAAGCGCCTGAATAATTTCAAACTGCGTGGAAATTTTAAGTCCCTCGGCAACTTCGCCCAGACCATATGCGAAAAAATGCAACGGGCGCAATTTAGTAATGGACGAATCCAGTTGCCGAACACTCCCGGCGGCGGCATTGCGTGGATTGGCGAAAATCTGCTTGCCTTCCTTTTCCTGCCTCTCATTCAGTTTTTCAAAATCGCTCCGGCGCATGTAAATTTCGCCCCGCACTTCTAGAATATCCGGAGCGCCTTTAGGTAACTCTTTTGGAACATCAGCAATGGTTTTGACATTCTCTGTTATATCTTCGCCCTCGGC
Source organism: Micavibrio sp. UBA5703 (assembly GCA_002420015.1). Lineage (GTDB taxonomy): Bacteria > Pseudomonadota > Alphaproteobacteria > Micavibrionales > Micavibrionaceae > UBA5701. The sequence continues at coordinate 81,941 of DIHF01000010.1, read as the reverse complement.
CCCGTCGCCGCGTGTTGCCGCCAGAACCAGTTTTCTTCTTTCGTAACGAAGAGAGCACGACAAACCGTCGATCTTCGGTTCGGCCAGCAATTCAACAGGCTCGCTTTCATCCAATCCCAAGAACCGCCGTACACGGGCCAAAAAATCTTCAAGTTCCTCCTCGCTGAACACGTTGGAAAGCGAAAGCATCGGGACGTCATGTTTGACCTTTTTAAATCCCTTTGATGGCGCAGCACCGACATTTTGCGTCGGACTGTCTGAGTCCGCAAGATCAGGAAACTCCGCCTCCAGCGTTTCCAGTTCGCGGCGCAGCCTGTCGTATTCCGCATCCGATATTTCCGGCGCATCCTTTTGATAGTAAAGCTTGTCGTGTTTTTTTATTTCCGCCGCCAGTTTTTTATGGCGGGCGCGGGCATCTTCATACGACAGATTAAAAAGCGTTCCTGCGCCGTTCATGCCGCGCTCGCCTCTAGCAGCTTGTTCGCAGCCGCCCTTGCCTCATCGGTGATTTTGGCCCCGGCCAGCATGCGGGCGATTTCCTCGCGGCGCTCCGCCACCTCGTCCAGCGGCACGACCGTTGTGCGCATGTCTTTCGTCCCGTCCTTCAAAACGATCCAGTGATTGCCCGCACGAGCGGCAACCTGCGGTGCGTGAGTAACCACAAGCACCTGCCGTCCCTTTGCAAGCCGCGCCAGACGCTCGCCCACCGCATCGGCCGTACCGCCGCCGATGCCGCTGTCAACCTCATCGAAAATCAGCGTCCCGGCCGCGCCGGTTTGCGCCATGACGACCTTGAGCGCCAGCATAAACCGCGCCATTTCCCCGCCCGAGGCGATCTTGTTCAGCGGCCCCGGCGCAGCGCCCGGATTGGTAGAAACCAGAAACCGCACGCGGTCCATACCGTACGGCCCCCATTCGGATTCCGCCAGCGCCACAATCTCCGTCACAAATTTCGCCTTCTCCAGTTTCAGCGGCGGCAATTCCTTCTCCACGAGCTTATCCAGTTTCTCAGCCCCCTTGCGCCGCGCCGCGCCAGCCCTTTCCGCTTCTTCGATAAACAACTTTTTCGCGTCATCGGCCTTCTTGCGCAGATCGCCCAGCGTTTCTTCCTGCCGCCCGATCAGCGATAATTGCGCTGCCAGATCGCCGCGCAACTTCGGCAACTCATCCGGTAAAATATTATGTTTGCGTGCCAGCCCGCGAATGGCAAACAAACGATCGTCAATCTGCGGCAGGTCGAATTCGCTCTCCTCAAGATCGGCGGACAGGCTCTGGATTTGTGCCGCAACCTCTTTCATCTCGACCAAAGAACGGTCAAGCGCCACCAGCGCCTCACCCGCACCCGCCTTCTCCAGCGCCCGGAACGCGCCGCCCAGCGCCCCTTCCGCCGCCTCAACGCCCTCATGCGCGACATTCAAATTCTCAAGTATATGCTCGCGTTTCATCAGGCGTTCGCGCAAGGACGCGAGCTTCTCTTCCTCCCCCTCTTTGGGATCAAGTTCTTCGAGCGTATCCAGCGCCGCACGCAGATATTCTTCCTCGGCTATGGTCTTGCGCGCACGCTCCTGCCCCTCGGTCAACGCGGCCGCCGCTGCCTTCCACCCGCCCCATGATTTTTCCAGCGCCTCAATATCCACACCGGCATATTCGTCGAGCAAAGCGCGATGCGTCTTCGGATCAAGCAAGCCTTGCGTGGCAAACTGGCCGTGGATTTCAACCAGCGTATCGCCCACCTCCCGCAACAGGCCGATGCTCACGGGCTGATCGTTGATATAGGCTTTGCTGCGACCGTCACTTCCAACAGCGCGGCGCAGGATTAAAGTTGTATCGGGCTGGATGTCCGCCGCCTGTAAAAGTGCAAATGCAGAATGTGATTTTTCGATTTCAAAAACGGCGCTGACCTGCGCCTGCTCGGAACCTTTTCTTACCAGAGAACTTTCGGATCGTGCGCCCAGCGCTAACCCGAGCGAATCCAGCAATATCGATTTTCCGGCTCCGGTCTCGCCGGTCAGAGCGCAAAACCCGCCTTTAAACTCGATGGTGAGTTGCTCGATAAGGACGACATTCTTGATACTCAGGGATGTCAGCATGTGCCATCACTTGAACAGGGATTCCAACGTCCGGTCGACCCAGTCGCCTTCGTTTTCGAGTTGCTTGCGCATCTCGGGGTCCATTAGTTTAAAGCTGCGTTCATACCATTTGCTGCCCGGATAATTATGCCCGAGAACCGCCGCAACGCGCAGAGCTTCCTGCTTGAGGCCGACGATCATATAAGCCTCCACCAGCCTGTGCAGCGCTTCGGGGATATGCGTTGTCGTCTGGTATTCCTTGACCACGGTGCGGAAACGGTTGATCGCCGCGCCGACATTGCCGCGCTGAAGGTAATAGCGCCCAACCTCCATTTCCTTGCCCGCAAGGTGATCCATCGTCAAATCTTTCTTCAACGTCGCATCGCGGGAATAGCGGCTTTCAGGGAAGCGGCGGATCAGCACATCAAGCGACTCGACGGCCTGGCGCGTCATTTCCTGATCGCGGCGCACATCTGAGATTTGCTCGTAATAACAAAGTGCGCGCAGGTAATGCGCATAATCGACATCCTTGTGGCCCGGATGAAGCTCGATGAAACGGTCGAGCGCCAGAACGGCCTCGTCGTAATGCTGGCCCTGATAGGAAGAATACGCGGCCATGAGTTGCGACTGCGTCGCCCATTGCGAGTAAGGATGCTGGCGCTCGACTTCCTCGAACAGTTTCGTGGCGTTGTTGTAATTCTTTTCATCGAGCGCTGCTGCGGCCTTGTTGTAAAGCACATCGGCACTTTCTTCGGGCTGCGTGGTTTTCGCATCGTCCGTGCCGCAAGCCGCGAGCGCGAGAACAAGAAGAGAAAAAGAAAAAAGCAGGAATTTCGAGGGCATGATACGAAGCCTCCTGTTATCAATGCTTATCCCTATAGATAAACACTTTAAGCGCGGAAATAAAGGAGAAACAAAGAGTTATGCCCGCATTCAACTAATTCTCTGTCATCCCCGCGACCCGGCGTAGCGTAGCGGAGACGGGTTTAAACAGCGGGGATCCGGGAATGTGCGCAGCAAAGCTGCGCTCTTTTTCTGGACCCCCGTCGTTGTGTTCACAAAAACCTGCGGTTTTCGCTCACCACGGGGGTGACGCTTTCATGCTGTTCTATCCCTCTAATGGGTACAGGGTTCAGGCGGTTGCCAGAACCTTTTCGGCCCGGACGCGAACGGGTGCCGAAACCCTGGACTCGCCGCCGAAATCATCGACGATTTCCCAGTTGCGCTCATCGGCAAACAGCGCCTTCAAGATGGCATTGTTCATGGCATGTCCGGCCTTGTGGCCGTCATAGGCGCCCAGAATAACGCCGCCGGCCAGATACAGATCGCCGATGGCATCCAGCAGCTTATGACGGATGAATTCATCCTCGCGGCGCAAACCGCCCGGATTAACCACGCTTTCCTTGTCCAGCAAGATGGCATTATCCAGAGAACCGCCGAGCGCCAGCCCCTGCGAGCGCATCCACTCGACCTCATGCAGGAAACCGAAGGTGCGGCAGTTGGCTATATCATGGCGGAAATTGCCGTTCATAAGCTGCGTTTCATAGCTCTGACGGCCAATTTGCGGATGATTGAAATCAATGGCACCACTGAAAACGCTGGACTCCGAGGGCGAGAGGCGCACAACCTTGCCGTCCTGCTCGACGCTCACCTCGCGCAATACGCGAATGGCGCGGCGCGGCAAACCCTGCGCGGCAATACCGGCCTCATCAATCATTTGGACAAAAGGATCGGCGCTGCCGTCCATGATGGGAACCTCGCCACCATCCAGTTCAACCACAGCGTTATCAATGCCGCAGCCGCGCAGAGCGGCCATCAAGTGTTCGACCGTGCCAACCGTCGCGCCGCTGTCATTACCGATCACCGTGCAAAGCCGCGTATCGACAACATGGTCCCAGAGCGCGGGGATAACATTATCGTGGCCCAAGATATCGGTGCGGACAAAAACGATGCCGTTATCCTCACGCGCAGGACGGATGGTCATGGAAATCTGCTGGCCCGAATGAAGGCCCACACCCTGAGCGGAAACCGGCGATTTAAGCGTCTGTTGCATGGCTTTTCTGTAAAAATCCTTCTGCCTTAAATATAAAGCCCACGCCAAAAATTAACCAATCACGCTTTATTGCGCTTTGTTACACCGGATAATTGCGCCATAACATGTTGATTTTTAATGGTGATTCACGGTCCATTAGTTCGTTCCAGTAAAATCACATATTTTCCAGAACTTGATTTCATAACAATTAGGTGTTATACCCCTTTAAACCACAAGGCACAGGACGAAAAAAATGGAAACGCCCAAAATAACAGGAGATTTCGACAACGAAATTCAAGAAGCTCTCTACAAAGCTCATTTTACAAACAGCGAGGAAGATTGGCTCCTTGTCAGAACCGCCCTGCGCAACGCAGGCTATCCCTTTTCGCCAGAGCATACACCGAAAGCCATATACGCGTTCGGATACATGCGGCAAGGGCAAAAAGAGCTTGAAACGTGCGCCCCCGGTGAACGAGGAAAGATCTTCGAAAAGAGCGCAAATGCAATGGAGTGGATATCAATTAATATAAGCCCTATCGAAAAAGCGCTTTGTAAAAAAAACATCAACATGCTGGTTGAAGCACTCCAGCTCGCAGGCCACAACATAAAACACCCGCAAAACACCAGCCTAGTGCCGGGATCAGACGGCCCCGTCTTCAGCTAAAGTCCTAAAGTGCTGTGTTGCTAAACTTATACCCCAGTTACTATTGACATAAAACTTACCGCCTGTTATGCAACCGCGATGACCTTAAAACGTGCGTTCGACATGGCCGTGTCCGGGCCACTTCTGGTTACCCTTGCTCCCCTCGTATGGGGAGCAAGCTATCTTGCGTCGCGTGAAACCAATGCTCCCGGCCTGTTTGAACAAGAGCGCATCGGGCTGCATGGAAAACCCTTTAAGATGCATAAAATCCAGACGATGCGCATAGCTTTTAATGATGCCGGGATACCACTACCGGATGAAGAGCGAACCGGCCCGATTGGAAGATTTTTGCGCAAAAGCAAAATCGATGAACTGCCGCAACTTCGGAACGTATGGAGGGGTGAAATGAGTCTTGTCGGCCCCCGTCCTCTCACAAAAAGAGATATAGTCAGCAGATTTCATAGAGACTTAACTCTGGATCGGCGACACAACACATTGCCAGGACTGACGGGCCTGGCACAAATCAAAAACACGAATACTCTAAGCGCTGAACAGCGCATTGCCTTGGACCATCAATATGTCGATAGCCAATCATTCTGGAACGATCTTTTAATTATCGCGAAGACACCGTGGAGCATCTTTAAGAAGTGCAAAGGACCTCACTGCCTGAATCAATCACAAATTCCGGCAGAGCCTTAAGTTCCTTGCTACTTAATCGAATTTTTTAATTCGCCTGGCGGCGGAGGAAGGCCGGGATATCCAGCTCGCTTTCGCCTTTTTCCTGCGGCGCTCCGGCCGGGGCATCTATATTGAGGCTGCCCTGCGCAGGACGCGGCGGAGTTTGCGGCTGCGGCGCGGGACCGCGCTGTTGCTGCTGATGCTGCGACGACGAACCGCCGGTCAGATCTTCGCGCAAACCCTCGAAACGCTGCTGCACGGAACCCGTAATGCGCTCAAACAACGAGGGCGAACGTGGCTTTGGCCCGGAAGGCAGTTTCGGCGGATTAAGCTGCAAGCCGCGCGTCGAAGGCTGCGCCTGCACGGTCGGCTGCTGGGCCGTCGGCATCATGGACCCGGTCTGGGTCTGGCGATGCGCGACAGGCGACGGCGCAGCGGCGTAAGCTTGCTGCTGGACAGGCTGTTGCACGGGGGCCTGCACCTGCGGCTGTTGCTGGAACTGCTGCGGTTGCGGCGTTTGCGCCTGCTGCGGCGCGGCGTAAGCATGAGCGCCGTGGAAATTGGAAATGTAGTTGCGGCCTTCCGGCTCAATCGGCGCGGGCGGAATGAATGAGTCCTTGTAACGCGATCCGCGCAGCGCGGTATTCTGGGGCAACTCGACATCCGCCGAAACATGCTCCGGCGCAGCGGCGTATATCTGCTGCTCGAACATATCGGCTTCGGGTTCCTGCGCAGGCGGAGAGGAAACGGGCGGCGGCGCAACATTACGCACAGGCGCAGCGCCAGTCAAAGCGGAAACCGCCGTCTCGGCGGAGGGCGCAGGACGCGCACGCTCGGCGGCAAAACCCGTGCCGTAAACCGTTTTAGGCTGAACGCGTCCCAAAGGCTTTCCCGGCATTTTTCCTTGCACCCTTGAAGTTGCCTTGGCCTGAACCGGTTCGATCCTGACACCGCCGCCCGTTCCGGTTTTGCGCTCGGATTCCTTTTCAATACCCGTGGCCACGATGGAAACGCGCATGCGCCCTTCCATGCTGTCGTCAAAAGTAGCGCCGAAAATGATATTGGCGCGGGGATCAACCTCGTCACGAATGCGGTTACAGGCTTCGTCAGCCTCGAACAACGTCATATCCATGCCGCCGGTGACGTTGATAATCACGCCGCGCGCACCCTTCATGGAGACATCATCCAGCAACGGATTGTTGATGGCAGCCTCGGCGGCCTCAATAGCGCGCTTGTCGCCCGTGGCCTCGCCAGTACCCATCATCGCCTTGCCCATCTCCAGCATCGCAGTGCGGATATCGGCAAAGTCGAGGTTAACAAGGCCGGGCTTGACCATCAGATCGGTCACGCCGCGCACGCCCGACTGAAGAACGCTGTCAGCCATCTTGAAACCTTCGGCAAAAGTCGTCCTTTCATTGGCGATGCGGAAAAGATTCTGGTTCGGAATAATAATGAGCGTATCGACGTAGCCCTGCATCTCCTCGATGCCGCGCTCAGCCTGATCCATGCGGTGCGCACCCTCAAAATGGAAAGGCTTGGTCACGACACCGACCGTCAGAATCCCTTTTTCGCGGCACGCCTTGGCGATGACGGGAGCCGCGCCCGTTCCGGTACCGCCGCCCATACCGGCGGTAACGAAAGCCATGTTGGAGCCTTCGAGAAAATGCATTACCTCGTCAAGTGTCTCTTCCGCCGCCGCTTGACCGATCTCGGGACGAGAACCCGCGCCAAGACCGCCCGTGACGGTCGCGCCGAGTTGAACCTTGTGAGCGCACAACGAGTTTTCAAGCGCCTGCGCGTCGGTGTTGCAGACAACGAACTCGCAACCTTCAAGACCCGAGGAAATCATGTTGTTGACTGCATTTCCGCCAGCGCCCCCGACACCAAGAACCGTGATCTTGGGCGAAAGCTTCTGAACTCTGGTCGGCTGCATCTTGATATTGATCATCTCTGAACCCCTGAAAGATACGCCTCGAACACCCGGCTGGAACACCGGGGTTGGCGGAACGTGTTTGATTCTATGTAAGTTTGACTCGAGTGGAAAGAGGAAAGAGAATTTCCTCTCAAGAATACATGTGGATTTCTACTGTATTCATCCTATCACTTTTGAAATCGAAAAAGCAAAAGACCGCCGTAAGTGATTCATCCGATTCAGATTTTGAAAAAGCCGCACGAATCCAAAACGCGCAAAAACACTTACGGGAAAATGCTGTGGATAACTGGATGCTGGAGATTGGAATGTTGGAATAGTGGATATCCTCCAATTTCCAACCCTCCAACATTCTAACTTCCAATCACCAATTCTCATGCAGCCAGGTCTTGGCGCGCTCCCACAGCGTACCCGGCTCGACCTGCGCGATGATGTCGGCAGGCATTTCGTTTGCGCGCTCGGACATGTAGGTGAGCAGCCCCGCCGTCGTGGCAAAGCCGGGGCCGCTGACGGCATCTGGCAGCCCCGAAAGCCGGATCGGACGACCAAGGCGCACCTGCTTGTCCATCACATGCTGGGCGAGGTCGCGCAGACCCGAAATCTGGCTGGCGCCGCCGGTCAGGACAACGCGCCGCCCGACCATCGGGCCAAGGCCGCTGTCTTTCAAGCGCGCACGGACCATCTCAAATATCTCCTCCACACGCGGCTGGATAATCCCGATCAGCAGCGAACGCGGCACGTGGTTCGGCTCGCTGCGGTCTTCCTCGCCAAGGCGCGGCACGTCGATCATCTCGCTCTGGTCGGTGCCGGAGGCCATCGCGCTGCCGTAAAGAACCTTGAGGCGCTCGGCATCGGCAATGGACGTGGTCAGACCCCGGGCAATATCGCTGGTGATATGCATGCCGCCCAGCGCCACTGCGTCGGTATAGATCAACACGCCGCCGTGAAACACCGCAAACGAGGTCACGCCGCCGCCGATATCAATGACCGTGCAGCCCAGATCCATTTCATCCTCCACCAGACAAGCCAGCCCGGCGGCATAAGGCGCGGCGCACAGCGCGGCGATATCCAGATGCGAACGCTCGATGCAGGTCGCCATGTTGCGGAGGGAATTCATATCGCCCGTCACCATATGGATATCGACCTGCATTTTATGGCCGAACATGCCCCGCGGCTCGCGGATGCCGCCGTGCCCGTCGATGCGGTAGCCGACCGGAATCGTATGGATCAGTTCCCGCCCCTCGGCAATAATCTGCTCCTGCCCCCGCGCCAGAGCGCGGCGCACGTCGTTGTCGGTGATTTCGTGGCCGTGAATCTGGACCTCGACGGAATTACCCTGCGAACGCGCATGCGTGCCGGGCAGATTGACCACGACCTCGCGGAGCGGATAGCCCTTCATGACGCGGGCGGCCATGTTCTCCGCCGCATGCACGGTGTGGCGGATGGCGGCTTCGGCCGCGTTCAGGTCGGTCACGATGCCGTTCTTCACGCCATGCGCGGCCTGATGCCCGACCCCGAGAACCTCGAAATTCCCTTCATCGTCGACCACCCTGCCGATAAAGCAGGCGATCTTGCTCGAGCCGATATCGAGCGCCGCAAGAAGCGATCCCCTGGGTTTGTGCCTGTGTTTCATGAAGCCGTAATCTCCCATACCGTCACCCCCGTGGTGAGCGGAAATCGCAGATTTCCGCGAACACAAACGACGGGGGTCCACAAAGACAGCGGGCGAAGCCCGCTGACATTCCTGGATCCCCGCTGTTTAAGCCCGGCTGCGCCGGGCCGCGGGGATGACGAAATTATGAAATTCTTACCCGAAATGACTACAACCCCTCATCAAATATTCTTGTCCCCGGCCCGGAGGCCCGCCTTGTATTCCTGAACCATGCCGGGGCGGGTGCGCACGATAATATTGCCCTGCTCGCGCAGATCGACACTCACGATATCCCGGTCCAGCAACCCGTCCTCATCATGCGCCTGCCCCAGCCGCCGCAGCGCAAGGCCGACATCCTCCTCAGGCAATTGCACCAGCGTACCATCCGCAAATTTCATATCCCAGCGCCGCCCGCCTATCCAACTCGCGCTTTGCACGCGTCTGGCGATCTCCGGCTCCGCCGTCAGAAGACCCAGCAGCGCCGGCGCTTTCTGCGGCGCTTCCTCCCCGATAACGACAATCAGATCGCTGAACTTCTTGAGATTGTCTTCGGTCAAAACCTGCCCTTCGGCATCGATCAGCCGCAATTTCTTGTCCTTTTGCCACAGCGCCAGCGGGCGGCGCTCCTGCAATCCGACATAAATAGTATCGGGCAGCCGCCTTTCGACCTGAGCCAGCTTGACCCATGAAATTCTTTCAAGCTGTTCCTTGGCCGCCGCCGGATCGAGCGCAAACAGCGGATCGCCCTTTTGCACGCCGAGAACGGCCAGCAACACCTCGCGGTCGGCATTGACGCGCCCCTCAACCAGAATATTGGCCACGGAAAAACCCATATCCGCAGTTACGCCCAGCACGCCCTGCCTGATCCAGTTTGCGGTTTTAGAGTCGGCATCGCTGAGAAAAAACCAGGCCCCGGCCCAAAGGGTGAGGGCCAGCGTGCCAAACGTCACACCAAAGCGCGTCAGCCAGAGCCGCGTTGCCGCGCTCCGGGGCGGACGGCGGCGATCGTCGATAGCGCTTCTGCGCGTCCCCCTGCTCTTTTTCGTTCTGCGGGCCATATTAGACGGGCCTCCTTAACAAACGGGCATCGACCGGAACGGGATCTTTGGGCAGCTTGCGCCGCCGCGCATTGTCGAGCGCCTCCTCGATCAAATTGGTCATGAGTTCCGCAAACAGGATGGGCTTGGCGGCAGCCTCCCAGAGGAAATAACCGAACGAGCCGGGGATGGGATTGACCTCGTTCATCCAAATCTCGCCCGTCTTGGCGTTACCGATAAAATCGATACGCGGCGATCCGGAATTGCCGAGCGCCTCGAAAAGCAGCAAAGCCCAGCGGCGGATATTGCTTTCCGCCTTTTCATCCAGCTTCGGATTTAGCTCGCGGGTGAGTGACAACATCCCCTGGCTGATCTGGCCGGGGCTTTTGCTCCCGCCCGATTTACTGCCGCCGCCGGAGAGATATTTTTGTTTAAAATCAAGAAGCTCGGACGATGTCTTGGGTTTTTCGATTGCCGAGGTTCGCGTTTCACGTGAAAAACGCGCAACAGCCACATTGTATTCCACAAGGTTTTGCACAAAAGGCTCCACAATCGCGGTATCGTCATATTCGAAAACGCCCGGCAGGCAGGCAAGGACTTCGTCCATATTATCAGCTTTCGCCACGCCAATGGAACTGCCCAGATGCGAGGGCTTGATAATGCAGGGAAAACCGATGTCTTTGAGCAGCGTTTCCAGTTCGGTGCGCGGAATAAGATAACCCTCGGCCGGGCGGTGCAGCACGGCACAGGGCAATGCCGGAATACCAAGACTTTTCAGAAGATGTTTGGTAGCCGCCTTATCCATAAGCAGCGCCGAAGCCATACTCCGCATCCCGGTATAAGGGATTCCCGCAACCTCGAACAATCCTTGAAAACCCCCGTCTTCCCCAACCAAACCATGAAAGGCGAGAACGGCCACGTCAAATTCCTCCGCCCTGCCGCCGCCGAACAAGCCTTGCTTGTGCGGTAGCAACGCGCCTTTACCGATCTGCGTTACGTCAAGCGTGACCTGACGAACCTGATCGAGCGCGCTTTTGTCCAGAAGATAGCTTTCGCGTTTGCGTAATATCTCGCCCGTGTACCATTTCCCGTCCGGCGCGACATAGACCGGGAAGGCCTGAAAACGGCTCTGGTCAATGGCTTGCAGCACCTGAAGGCCGGTGACGACGCTGACGTCGTGCTCGGGCGAACGGCCGCCGAAAAACACCGCAATGCGCTTTTTGATTTGAGACATGAGAAGGTAGCCCGTATAAGAAACTTCAAGGACTGGCAATTTAACCATGAAACATCCGGCGTGAAAAGGGATTTGGAGCCTTGAAAACATTTCAGTCAAAAGGCGCGGAATTTTCGTATGAAACCCTCGGGGGCAGCGGCCCGGTCGTCGTCTGGGCGCATGGCTGGGGGCAGGACCATAAGGCGTTTTTACCGCTAGCGTCTTCGCTGGAAAAATCCGGCGCGCATGCCCTGATCGATTTTCCCGGCTTCGGCGGATCGAAAGAACCGCCGCAGACATGGGGCACCGAAGATTACGCCGATGCGGTGGCGGAATGGTTAAAGACGCAATCTTACGGCCCGATCATATGGGTGGGGCACTCCTTCGGCTGCCGCGTCGGGATTCAAATCGCGGCCCGGCACCCGGAATTGATCGCGGGTTTGTTCCTGATCGCCGCCGCCGGACTAAAACGAAAAAGGCCATTACATAGAACCATTTATCTTAAAACCAGAATTTACGCCTTTAAGGCGGCAAAAAAGATATTCGGCAGCGAATGGGCCAACGGAAAATTCGGCAGCCGCGATTACAAGCAAACCAGCGGCGTCATGCGTTCCATTTTTGTAAAAGTCGTTAATGAGGATTTGAGCGCGAAAGCAAAAGAAATCGCCTGCCCCGTGAAACTGGTTTACGGCAGCAAGGATACGGAAACACCGCCGGAGATTGGTCACAAATTTGCCGCGCTGATCCCGAATGCCGATATGGTTCTGCTTGAAGAGCTGGACCATTATAGTATCCTGTCTGGCGGGCGACATCAGGTCGCCCCGATACTGAAATCCTTCATGACAGATACATACAAATAACCAAACCATGGTCACAGAAGCAGCAAGCATCATACTGATTTACGTGGCATTTCTGGCCTTCGCGGCACGCAGGCTGATGACGTATCTGCATGCCCTGCAACAGGAAGACTACGATGAAAACCGTTTCCTGAAATGGGTCGTGGCCAACAAAATATTCGACAAGCGTTTGTCGGCTTTGCTTGTGCTGGCCGGGGCTTTGTCGGTGGCGCAGATATGGATTACTATTCCAAGCTTCACAATCGAAGCAATTGTTTTTCTTTCCTTTATCGTCGTCACAAGCAAAGAGAAAGACCCCTGCACCCAGTCTAAAAAGAAACTGGTGATGACGGCGCGGGCCAAACGTATTTTCTTTACGGCTCTAATCTGGGCGGCGTTGTCGGGCGCGTGGGCGTTTATTGTTCACCAGCCCTTCATCTGGCTGATACCCGTTCAACTCATGCCCGTCATTCTCGTGCTCGGCAATATGACCATGTCGCCTTTTGAATCGGCCATGCAGAAAAAATACTGGAACGAGGCCAGCGCCAAACTCGAACAGATCAAACCCATCGTCGTGGGCGTAACCGGGTCTTACGGAAAGACTTCGGTCAAGCATATCCTCGGGCACATCCTAAAAACCGCCGCACCGACTCTGGTCACACCGGGCAGCGTCAACACGCCAATGGGTATCAGCCGCATCATCCGCGAGGAGTTGTCGGAGGAACATAAATTCTTCATCGTTGAAATGGGCGCTTACGGCCCCGGCTCGATCGAGCGCCTGTGCCGCCTCACCCCGCCCGACACGGGCATCATCACAGCGGTAGGCCACGCGCATCTGGAGCGTTTCAAATCGCTCGACACCGTGGCGCAGACAAAATACGAGTTGGCCCAAGCCGTCATCAAAAAGGGCGGCAAGGTGATCGTCCATGAAAAGACCCTGAACTACCCCTTCCCCCAGCAAATCAGGGGCGAGCATGTCACGTCCTTCGTCGTTTGCGGCGACGGGAAAGACAACACTCTTGTTATCAAGGACGCCAAGCAAACCGACAAGGGCCTCGAAATCACCCTTCTTTACAAAAACGCCACCGTCATTCTGAACGCGCCGCTATTTGGCCTTCACCATGCGCAAAATGTCGCGCTGGCGTTCGCCGCCGCACGCGCGCTGGACATCCCCGCCGATGTGATCGCCACGGCGCTTAAGAAAACGCCGCAAATCCCGCACCGCCTCGAAATGAAGCGCCAGCCCGACGGCAGCGCCATCATTGATGATGCCTATAATTCAAATCCGCTGGGCTTTCGTTCGGCACTGGATTTGCTGGCGATCATGGACCCGAAGAAGCGCAAAATCCTTGTCACACCCGGCATGGTCGAACTGGGCAGCGTCCACAACGACGTGCATGAAAAGCTGGGCATTTACGCCGGGGAGGTTTGCGACGTGGCCATTATCGTGAACGGCAAGCGCATCCCGACTTTCATCAAGGGGTTCAAGGAAAAAGGCGGCAGCAAGCCCCTGCACGAAATGGATACTTTTGCCGAGGCACAGGAATGGATTAACAAGAACAAACAGGCCAGCGATGTGATCCTGATTGAAAACGACCTGCCGGATTTATACGAAAGCCTGCCGAGGCTTTAAGCCGGATCCCCGATCCTTTTAATTTCCCACTTAAGCTCAATCCCGGTTTTTTCGCGCACGCGGCGGCGGACCTCTTCGCCGAGATTTTCAAGATCGGCGGCTGTTGCGCCCCCCATATTAATCATGAAATTGCAGTGCTTTTCGCTCATCTGCGCGCCGCCTACTGTCAAACCCCGGCAACCGGCCCGGTCGATCAACTCCCATGCCTTGTGGCCGGGCGGATTGGCAAAGGTCGATCCGCCTGTTTTTTCCGAGATGGGCTGAGTGTCCTGACGCTTCGTTTTAATGTCTTTCAACCGTGTCCTCACGATATCTTTATCTTCCATCCGGCCCCGGAATACGGCGCGAGTGATGATATACCCTTCGGGCAGATCGGTATGGCGGTAGGACATGTTCAGATCCGAAGGTGCCATCGTACGAACCGTGCCAGCCCGATCAACCGCCGTGGCCTGCACCAAAACGTCTTTAACCTCGCTGCCGTAAGCTCCGGCGTTCATGCACACCGCGCCGCCAATACAGCCCGGAATACCGGAGAGAAATTCCAGCCCGCCAAGCCCCGCCTTCGCCGCCGCCTGCGCCACCGAACCGCTGAGCGCCCCGGCCCCGGCAATAATCGTATCGCCTTCAATTTCAATGTTAGAAAATGGTTTGCCCAGCCGAATAACGCAACCCCGCACGCCCCCGTCTCGCACGATGGTATTGGCCATGCCGCCGATAATTGTAAGAGGTTCATCTTCAGGGTATTGCGAGAGAAGGTTGATGAGATCATCGAAATCCGCAGGCTCGAACAACAGATCGGCGCTGCCGCCGCAACCGAACCAGCTCTCTATGCCGATGGGAGCGTTTTCGGTAAGTTGCCCGCGCACGTTTGAAAACAAATTCAGACTTTTCTTTTTATTATTCATTGTACTTTTTTACCGCGGAGGCACGGAGGGTGCGAAGAACATTATCCCACCGTCATCCCGGCGCAAGCCGGGATCCATTCGAGATGAATTATATTCTGTATAGGTTCCGGCTTTCGCCGGAATGACGACTTTGTTTAAAATCTCCGCGTCTTCGCGTCTCCGCGGTTCAAACATCAAGCCGCGCTGCCCCTGTCCTGTTTATTGAGGGCCTTGTTCAAAAGCGCATCAAGCTGGCCGGGCAGATCATAGGCCCAGTAGGTGATATCCCCGGCCCCGAGGCACACGACGAAATCGCCGGGGCGGGCGATATCGGCAACAGTCCTCGCCAAAGCCTCCTTCGATTCCAGCGCGCTGACGTTTTTATGGCCGCGCTTTTTGATCCCCTCTACGAGCGCGTTTTTATTCGCGCCATCGATCGGCTTTTCCCCCGCCGCATAAACATCTGCGACAATCACGGCGTCGGCGTCGTTGAAGCAGGTGCAAAACCCCTCGAACAGATCCGAAAGCCGCGTAAAGCGGTGCGGCTGCATCACCGCGATAACGCGCCCCTTTGTCCCGTCGACCACCGTGCGCGCCGTTTTCAAAACGGTTTCGATCTCGACCGGATGATGCGCGTAATCGTCGATCACGGTGATGCCGTGGCTTTCGCCGGTTCTGGTGAATCGGCGCTTGACGCCGGTAAAGCTGGACAGCGCCTTTTTCATGACAGGCGGCTTGACGCCCATCTCCCGCGCCACGGCCAGCGCCACGAGAGAGTTCTGCACGTTGTGCCGCCCCGGCATCGAAAGCCGAATATCTTTTAATTCATCGCCGCTGGAAAATTTCACGTCAAAAGTGCTGCCCGTCGCATCGCAGCGGATATTATGCGCCTGCACGTCGGCCTGCGGGTTGAAGCCGTAAGTAATGATGTGGCGGTCGCCCACGGCGGGGATGAGCGCCTGCACCTCCGGGTGGTCCGTGCACAAAACGGCATAGCCGTAGAACGGCACGTTCTTGATGAACTGGATGTAGGCTTTTTTAACGTTCTCGAAGCTGCCGTAATGCTCCATATGCTCGGGGTCGATATTGGTGACAACGGCAGCCAGCGCGGGAAGGCGGGTAAAAGTGCCGTCGCTCTCATCGGCCTCGACCACCATCCATTCGGTCTGGCCCATGCGCGTGTTGGTGCCGTAAGCATTGACGATCCCGCCATTGATGACGGTCGGGTCAAACCCGGCGGTTTCCAGCATCTCCCCGATCATCGAGGTCGTGGTGGTCTTGCCGTGCGTGCCGCCGACGGCGATGGCAGATTTCAGGCGCATCAGTTCGGCCAGCATGGCGGCGCGGCGTACGATCGGGATTTTCGCGGCGCGCGCGGCGGCAAGCTCGGGGTTGTCGTCCTTCACCGCCGAGGAAATCACCACGGCGGCCGGATTTTCGCCCTTTTCGTTCTTCAGGTTCTTCGGGTCGTGGCCCACGGCGATGCGGATGCCGCCCTCACGGAGGCGTTTCACGTTGCCGCTTTCGGCCATGTCCGAGCCTTGCACCTTATGCCCCAGCGCGTGCAGCACCTCGGCGATGCCGCTCATGCCGATGCCGCCGATGCCGATAAAATGAAGCGTGCCGATGTCTTTGGGTAAACCTTGCATGGGTTCTATTTAAACCACGAAGACACGAAGATACAAAGGATTATAAAGAATATTGAAGTTTTCTTGACATTATCCATAAGATAATGATAGGTCTGATACAACTCGCAATCAGAATCCTTATTGATATGGGTATACTCGGCAAAATTGTAGACGGAGGTATTTGCCTGACTGGTGCATTCACAAGTGCGGCTATGGGCGGGATATCTTTATACACAGGCAACGCGTCTTATGAATTGGCAAGCGCAATTGTTACGGGTACCTACAAATATGGTTTTCATGCTGCTGATATACACAATGGTCTGTGGTTGCTAGCACTTTGTTCATTTCTTACAACAGTATCCGCGTCAATGGCTGTTAGCAGTGTCGAACTGGCACACCAATCAGGAAACAATTTTCTGAAGAGAGAACCCACAGAAAAAGAAAATATTTTATCTGAGAAATTACTCATTCTAAGCATGCTGCTGGCAACAACAGCAGGAGGCTGCATCACCATTTTTATGGGAGATTCAGCTATATCTCTAGCAAGCACAGAATTCACAAAATATCTTAAAAACGGTACAGAATCTGTAGATACAGGAAGGCTAATCAAAGCCAGCATCCCCGGAGGGGGAAGTATTCTTGGCGCATTTGGAACTTTTGTTGCGGCACGCATAACACGAAAAGCTTATGAAGAATATAAAGAAACCGTAAAAGAATATAACCAGAACAATCCACCCCTCGAACTCTGACCTACTCCCCCCACCCACTCGCAATCTCGGTGACGAGGTTGCCGAGCTTGCGGGCGGCATCGGGCTTGCCGCAGGACCGGGCGTTCTCGGCGGCGCGGAACAAAATTTGCGGGTTTTGCAAAAACGCCTCGATCCGGGCCAGAACGGCATCGGGCGTAAAGCCGCTTTCGGCCATGACCCATGCCCCGCCGCCATCGGCCACCGCGTCGGCGTTCATTTTCTGCTGCTGGTCCTTGTGGTGCGGATAAGGCACGAAAATCGCAGGTCTTCCGGCGGCGGTAACCTCGGCCACCGTCGAGGCGCCCGAACGAGCAATCACCAGATGCGCCTTTTCCATCTCCCCCGCCACGTCTTCGATGAACGTCGCCAGATGCGCCTCGATCCCGGCGGCGGCATAGTATTTCTTTGTCATCTCTATGTCATCGGCGCGGCATTGCTGGACGATTTCAATCTGCGTCCGCTGGGACGAAGAAAGCCGCGACAGCGCTTCGGGAAGAACCACGCTAAACACTTTGGCACCAAGCGAGCCGCCCAGAACCAGAATCCGCAAAGTCCCGTCACGCTCCAGCGCCGGGTATGGCCGCGTGTAAAGCGCGGCGATTTCCTCGCGCACGGGGTTTCCGGTCACGACCGCGCGCGCCTTGTCGCGCTCGTCAAGCCCGGTCAGGGACGGCAGCGACAGGGCGATGCGCTCGGACTTGGGCGCGAGGAAAACATTGGCCTTGCCGATGATGGCGTTTTGTTCGTGAATGAGCGTGGGGATCCGCAGTTTCTGCGCGGCGAACACACCCGGCACCGAGGGATACCCGCCAAACCCCACCACCACCGCAGGCCGCAGCGATTTCACCAGCGCGAGCGCCTGCACGATTCCGATGCACAAATTCGCTGCCCCCGCGATTTTCCCGAGCGCGCCGGGACGCAAAGTCCCCGAGCGCACGGTGTGCGTTTTCATCCCGCCGAAAAGAGATTTATATTTCAGGCCGCGCTCATCCGTGACAATCTCGACCCGGTAGCCCCGCGAAAGCAGATCGCGCCCAAGCGCCGCGGCCGGGCTGATATGCCCGCCGGTGCCGCCCGCGCTCAGCAAGATCAGTTTCGATTTTTCATTCATGCTGCCTTCTTTCCAGGTTCCGACACGTGAAGCGACTTTCGCATGGCCACGCCGCCCCGCGCAATGCCGGAGCGCACCTGCCGCCGCGTCAGGGAAAGGATGATGCCCATCGACAGACCCGTCGATAATATGGATGAACCGCCGTAACTTATGAACGGCAGCGTCATGCCCTTGGCGGGCAGGAGGTTCACGCTGGAGCCCATATGGATCATGGCCTGTAGCCCGAACATGGTCAAAAGCCCACCGACCGCCAGAACAGTGAACATACTATCGCTGTCCATCAGCCTGTTATACCCGCGCAGCAGGATAAAGGCGTAAACGGACATCAGGATCAGCACGAAAAACATGCCGAGTTCCTCTCCGGCAACGGCAAAGATAAAATCGGCATGACCATCGGGGAGATTTTCCTTCACGGTCCCCTGCCCCGGCCCGGTGCCAAATAGGCCGCCGTTTTCAAACGCCTCAAGGGATCTTTGGACCTGATAGTTGTCACCGCTGGCGGGGTCGAGAAATCGGTCCATGCGGCTATGGACGTGGTCGAAAGTAAAGTAAGCCAGCACAAGGCCGATAGCGGCCGCCAGAATAAGCCCGATCAGTATTCGGAACGGGAAGCCTGCGAGGAATATCTGCGACACCCAGATGCTGGTCACCACCACGGTCATGCCGAGGTCCGGCTGCATCAGAAGCAAAGTCAGAACCAGCGCATAAAGCCCCGCCGTAATACGGTTGCCGGGAAATTTCTCTTTCGTTTTCTGCATCCCCATCAGCCACGCCGCCACCACGGCGAAGGCTGGCTTGATAAATTCGCTGGGCTGGAGCGAAAAGCCAAACAGGTGAATCCAGCGCTGCGCGCCCTTGATCTCCATCCCCGTCACCAGAACGATAATCATGGCAACAATACACCCCGCAAACAAAATGCTGGCCATGCGCCATATGCTGCGCGGGCTGAGCATCGAAATACCCAGCATCATCGCAACTGCTGGAACGAGCATCACAACATGCCTTTTGAGAAAATGGTAATGCTCCAGCTTTAAATGCTCGGCCACTGGAGGGCTGGCGGTCGTTACAAGGACAACGCCGAAGATCACCAGCACAAAAGCCGCCGCCAGCATCGGACGGTCCACTGTCCACCACCAGCGGCCCAGAAACGATTGATCCGTGCGGGAAAAGAGTTTCATGCCGCCACCTCCTCTGCCAATTCCGCAACAAGTTCGGCGAAATGGTCGCCGCGCTGCTCAAAATTTTTATACTGGTCGAACGACGCGCAGGCCGGAGAAAGCAGAACAACCCCCGCCCCGCCGGGTTTTCCCCGCTCGCCCTGCGCCAGGGCGTGTGCGCGGTCAACGGCCACATCCAGAGTCCCGCACAGATCATGCGCGACGCCGTATTTGTTCAGCCAGAGGGAAAAATCTTCCGCTGCCTCGCCGATTACGAAGGCGTGCCTGATCCGGTCCATGTAACTCTCAAGCCCCTCCAGCCCGCCTTCCTTGGCACGCCCGCCGACGATCCAGTAAATATTGCGGCGGCACCCGAGCGCCTTTGCCGCCGCGTCGGCATTGGTCGCCTTGGAGTCGTTGATATAAGCCACGCCGTTGATAACCTCTACGAGGAACTGGCGATGATTAAGGCCGGGAAAGGATTCCACGGCGGCGAAAATATCTTCATCCGCAAGCCCCAAAGCACGGCAAACCGCCACGGCGGCGGCGATATTCTGGCGGTTATGAACGCCGGGCAGCGCCTTGCCTTCGGGCAGATTTTCATCGTTTTCAGAAACGACATACAAAGTATTCGATTTTTTTTGTTTTAACCTTTCAATGATTTTCTTCGTCCAGTCATCATCGGCAGCAATCACCGCCACGCCGCCATCTTTGTCAAAGATGCGCTCTTTCACGTCGGCATATTCCCCGATCGTGCCGTGACGGTCCAGATGATCGGGTGTGACGTTGAGAAGCACAGCAATATCCGGCGCGAAGGTCGGGCACAGGTCGATCTGAAACGACGACAATTCAAGAACCAGAACCCCGCCGCGCGGCGGCAGACTTACCCCCATCACCGGATCGCCGATATTCCCGCACTGTACAGCCTTGATGCCGCCTTCGTTCAGGATGTGCGCGATGAGCGCCGTCGTCGTCGATTTGCCGTTGGTGCCGGTAATACCCACGGTCGTGCGCCCGTGGCCGCAGCGGTGCAGGATCTCGATATCGCCGATAACCTCGATCCCCGCATGGCGCGCCGCAACCACAACAGGATGCGGCGCAGGATGATGCAACGGCACGCCGGGTGCCAGCACAAGACAGGCAAAGGGCGAAAGGTCCACATCCTCAAGCCGCATGATCTCCGCCCCCATGCGCAGCGCGGCCTCGTGGCTGGCGGCGTTGTCGTCCCAAGCCGTGACTTTAACACTGAGTTCGCGCAGAGCCGCGATGACGGACAGGCCGGACTTCCCCAGACCGAAAACCGCCACCGGTTTTCCGCCTAAAGTCTTGACGAATTTTTGCGCGTCGATCATTTTTACAACTACAGAGTTCGCAGAGAACGCAGAGACAAAGTATCCTAACACGTCATCCTGTTAAAAAAGTTCACAGAAAGACACAAAGGCTCAAAGAAGGAATAAGTTTTATAATAAAAATGTTTTTACTCTTCTTTGTGTCTTCATGGCTTCCTGTGAAAAGGAAATGTTTAGAAATACTCTATACCCTCTGCGTTCTCTGTAGTTTAGAATTCCTATCTCAATTTCAACGTACTCAGACCCACCAGCGCCAATATGACCGCTATGATCCAGAAGCGGATGACGATGGTCGGCTCGGACCAGCCCTTCTTCTCAAAATGGTGATGCAGCGGCGCCATGGCAAATACGCGTTTCCCGGTCAGCTTGAAGGAGGCGACCTGCACGATCACCGATACGGTTTCAAGGACAAACAGGCCGCCGATGACCGCCAGAACGATTTCATGCTTGACGATAATGGCAATCGTCCCGAGCAATCCGCCCATCGACAGTGACCCGGTATCGCCCATAAAAACCATGGCTGGCGGCGCATTAAACCACAAAAATCCCATCGACGCGCCGACCAGCGCACCGCAGATAATTGCAAGCTCGCCTGTTCCGGGCACGTAAGGGATCTGGAGATACTGCGAAAACACGGCATTACCCACCAAATAACTGATAAGCGCAAAACACGCCGCCACAATCGCCACCGGAACAATCGCCAGACCATCAAGACCGTCGGTCAGGTTCACGGCGTTCGACGCCCCCACCATCACCAGCAGCGCCCAGGGAATGAAAAACCACGACAGATAAATGAACATATGTTTGAAGAACGGAATCGCCACGTGCATGTTCATATTATCCGGCAAGGTGTGAACGATCCCGAGCGCCGCCACGCCGCCAATTGCCATTTGCGCAAGAAGCTTGAGCCTTCCCGGAAGCCCGGCGGAATTCTTCTTAGTCAGCTTCAGATAGTCATCGCCAAAACCGACCATGCCAAAACCAACCATAACCAAAAGCGCATACCAGACGTAATGGTTGGACAGGTCCGACCACAAAATAGTGCTGACCGCCACGGAAATCAGGATCATCAGCCCGCCCATCGTCGGCGTGCCGGTTTTGGCCGCGTGCGCCTCTTCAAGGTATTTGCGGATATTGCTGGCGCTGCCCTGCTTGGATTTCAGCCAGCGGATCATCGGCGGCGCAATGACAAAGCAAATAATGAGCGCCGTCATCACCGCCCCGCCGGTGCGAAACGTCAGATACCGGAAAAGGTTGAAAATCTGATAGTCCTCGGCCAGAGGCACCAATAAGTTATAAAGCATTCCCAGTTACCTGCCTTCCTGATCTTCTGTTACCCTTCAGACGCAATGACTCCGCCAGCGTCGCTTTTTTCTTCTCCATTGCCTGCTCGAAGACGATAAAATCTCCAGGCGCAAGAACATCCGTCACGATCGTTTCCAGTTTCGCGTTCGCATGCATGGTGCGCAGTGCGGTTTGCGCGCTGGAAACCGTCGAAATGCCCCTGTACCGATAGACCAGATCCATATTGGCGATCCGGCGCGGAATCGAAAGGTCGTTGCGGGCGGGCGCTGCGGCGGGCGCATCGGGAAACATAACATTATCAAGAACCGCCGTCTGCCGCCCGTAGCCGAGATCGATCAAATTCTGAATGCGGAAGACCGCCTGCTCGGGCCTTGTCTTCGAGGCTTCAAAGAGAGAAAGCGAATGATCGGTATCTTTTACTTCCGGGCCACCGGGCCGCAGAACATTGCCGGATTGCCAGATGCGCGCCGCCTGGCGGATGTTGCGCCCGCAGATTTTCACGGCCAGTAAAATCCCCGCCGCAGCCATCGCCTTGCGCACGTCGCCGTCCATCACCATGGAAATCTTGTCGCCGAGAATATCAAGATAAAGCCGCATGCCATTGGCTGCGCTCAGATGCTCCATGATGCGGGCATCGGCCCCCGTGTGAAGGCCGTAGGTGTATATATTCTCGATACCCATCGTTCGTGCCTGCGCCATGACGGTGCTGTAACCCACGCAATCGCGGTTGATGATGACCGCGCCGTTGCGCGGCATGTTCTCGAACAAACGGTCGCTGATCCCGCCTTTGGCATCGGTTATGATCGCTATGTCGGGGCGTACCGCCGGGGCCAGCGAAAACACGCCGAAATCATGATCTTCCGGCATATTCGCCATCCCAACCGAAAGAATGCGTCCGCCGTCATAAGCATGCGCGATCGCCCCGAAAGCCTCACCGGCCATATGGCGCATCTCCAGCCCCTGCACCGCCAGCACCGTGGCATGGCTACGGAACCGCGCCGCACGCGCCAGATCGCGCAGAGCGTCATAGGGGCTTGCAACCTTCAGCAAGGGCATATCGCATTTCAAATCGTCCGGCACGTGCGACACCACCGCCGCCACCGCGCCCTTGCGCATCGCCTTTTTCAGATCCTCGCCTTCCGAGGCGATAAACAGATCGCCCTTGCGGATATCCTCGGCGCGTACGCAAACGCCCGTGGCCATCCACTCCTTCGTGTTGGTGCCGCCCGTAACGACGGCGGCCTCTCTCGAATCCCACAATATGCCGGAATGCCTGACCATTATGCCCCGGCCTCCTTTATTGCCTGCGCCGCGACCTTCACGTCGTCGAATTCATGGACGGTATCGCCCACGATCTGCCCCTGCTCGTGCCCCTTCCCGGCGATCACCAGAACATCGCCTTTCGCCAGCCCGGACACCGCATGGAATATGGCCTCGCGCCGCCCTGGAATTTCCAGCGCCCCCGGCGCGCCCGCCATGATTTCCGCCCTGATCTGCACCGCGTCTTCCTTGCGTGGATTGTCATCGGTGACGATCACCCGGTCGGCAAGTTCTGTGGCCACCTTACCCATCAGCGGGCGCTTGCCCTTGTCGCGGTTGCCGCCGCAGCCAAACAGGCAAACAAGTTTCCCCTGCGTGTGCGGGCGCAAGGCATTGAGGATATTTTCAAGCGCATCGGGCGTATGGGCGTAATCCACGTAAACCCCCGCGCCCTTCGGATGACCAGCAACGGATTGCAAACGCCCCGGCACGCCGCTTAATTTCTCCAACGCCCTGACCAGTTTTTCTGTCCGCGATGCATTCTCGGCATCCTCGGCCATCACTAGACCAAGCGCGCACAGCGCGTTCATAAGCTGGAACTCGCCCGCCAGAGGAAACATCAATTCGAACCTTTGCCCCATAACCTCAAGATGCACCTGCTGGCCGGTCGCCGCAGGTTCGCGCTTTAGAATTTTCAGATTTTTGCCGTGATGGCCGTAGGAAAGAACATGCCGCGTTTTATCCGGGCATACGTCATCATATTCCTTTACGTCCGCATTCAAAATGGCAATGCCTCCGGGCGGCAAAATATCTGTGAACAGCCGCCTTTTGGCCGCCAGATACGCTGCCATATCCGCGTGATAATCAAGGTGATCGCGGGTCAGATTGGTAAACCCGGCGGCGCGCAGCTTCACCCCGTCGAGGCGGTACTGGTCGAGACCGTGGCTGGAAGCCTCCATCGCCAGATGCGTCACACCTGCCTTTGAAAGCGCCGCAAGATCGGCATGCAGTTCCACTGTACCGGGCGTCGTCAAAGACCCGGCGCGGTCGAACCCGCCGCCATGAAGCCCGAGCGTGCCGAGGCTCGCCGCCTTGATGCCGAGCGCCTCCCAAAGCTGGCGCGCAAAATGCACCGTCGATGTTTTTCCATTGGTGCCGGTAACGGCGGCGATAAAATCCGGCTGCGCCCCGTAAAACGCCGCCGCCATCAGGGCAAAACGGCGGCGCGGGTTGTCGTCGGCGATGAGCCGCACGCCCGCCGGAACTTTTGCGCCCTTCCCGGCCAAAACAGCGCTGGCACCTGCCTTCACCGCATCGCCGATATATTGGCTTCCATCCGCCTTGCTGCCCGGCAGAGCGGCAAACAGGTAACCGGGCTTGACCGCCCGGCTGTCCTGCGTGAGGCCGGAAAAAGATTTTATATCGAGCGCCGCTTCATTCATGTTCGTCGCTCACATATTGCTTGAGGGATTCACTGATATCGACACTCTCGCCCAGGGGCTTTGCGGGTATGTTCAGAATGGACCCCATCGAGGCAATCGTACGGGATACCGCAGGGGCCGCCACCCAGCCCGCCGTGGCGTAACCGAAGCTTTTCTTGTTTCCCTTCGGCTCATCCACCATCACCATCACGGCATAGCGCGGCTCTTCCATCGGAAAGACGCCGACGAAGGATGAAATCAGGCGGTTGCGATCATAGCCGCCGATACCCGTCTTTTCCGCCGTTCCGGTTTTCCCGCCGACGCTGTAGCCCGGAACGTCTGCCTTCTCGCCCGTCCCTTCGGTCACCACCAGCCGCATGAGCTTGCGCATGCTTTCGGCGGTTTGCGGCGAGACGACACGCAAGGCGCTGTTTTCAGCAGAAGCGCTTTCCGCGCCCATCACCAGTTTCGGCTTAACGAAAAACCCGCCGTTTACAATCGTCGAAACGGCGGAAACCATCTGAAGCGGCGTTGTCGAAATGCCGTGCCCGTAGGAAGCGGTCAATGTGTCGATCTCGCCCCAGCGCTCAGGATGTTGCGGCTTTCCTATTTCTGAAATCTCGATCTCCATCGGCGTAAGCAACCCAATATCCGTATAAAAATCGCGCAACGCTTTGGTGCCGACCGTCTGGCCCATCAGGGCCGATCCGATATTGGACGAATGCATGAACACTTCGGGAATGGTCAGGACACGTTTTTGCGCGTGATAGTCGTTGATGGTAAAGCGCCCGATTTTGATCGGCTCGCGTGCATCGAATTTCGTCGACATCGGCAGCCCTTGCGTCTCGAGCAGCGCAGCCGTCGAGAAAATCTTGAACATCGAGCCAAGCTCGTAAACCCCCAGGGTCAGCCGGTTGAATACGGCATCTTTCTTTGCGCTTCCGGCCGCATTCGGATCGAAATCCGGCAGCGATACCCCCGCCAGAATCTCACCGTTCGTCACGTCCATGATAACGCCCGTGCCGCCGATGGCGCTGAAATCGCTGATCGCCTTTTGCACCTCGCGGCGCAGCGCGTGCTGGAGGCGGATATCGACGCTCAAGGTCAACGGCTTGCCGTCGCTCAAGTAACTGTCGAAGCTGCGCTCGACCCCCGCCAGCCCGTGATTGTCTATATCCGCATACCCGACCAGATGCGCGGCCAGCGGCCCTTGCGGATAGATGCGGGCGTCCTGCCGTTCAAACCCGAGGCCCGGCTGGCCAAGCTCCAGCACCGCGTATTGCTGCTCCGGCGTCAGGTTGCGCCGTATCCAGATAAAGTTTTTTCCTTTCTGCAATTTTTGCAGGACATCGCCATAGGACAACTCGGGAAAAATTTTTGCCAGCCCCCTGGCCGTGCTTTCGGCATCGTCGATCAGCGCCGGATTGGCGTAAAGCGAGGCCATCTTGAGCGTTGTCGCCAGCAACACACCGTTGCGGTCGACAATATCCGCACGCGCCGCCACAGCGGCAGCGGGCGCGGCGTTCGTTACAACGGGATCAGAAACGGCGAGTTCAGAGGGACCGCGCACCTGCCCGAACTGCCCCTGAATAAGCGTGAGGTCAACAACACGCACGGCGATCATCATGTAACACAGCATGAAAACCGCACTGATGAGCACAAGCCGTCCCCGCGCCTGATCGATGGCGGAGCTGCGCTCGCCGGCGATCTTGATCGAATGGATGCGAAGGCGGCTCAGGATCATTGCACGCCCCCCTTCTGCACATCCTCGATCAGCTTGTTGAAATCTTCTTCCTGCGGCTGTGAAATAGATTCCGGTTTGGCGGCAGGCGGCTGCGGCGTTGACAGGGACACAGGCTGTGCCGCGCCTTCAAAAGCGGGCTTGGCCGGAGGAACAGGCGCGCCCGGGGCCGGAACCGGCAACTGGCCGGGGTCTTTCAAAACCTGCCCCGGCCCTGGCGGCACGAGATCGAGATACTGCCCGGCCAAAGATTCAAGGCGGTCAGGGCGGTTGAGATGCGCCCATTCCGCCTGTAAAACGCGGATGGTTTCTTTTTCATGATCGACGGATTTTTGCAGGCGGCGCAAATCGTCCTCGGCCTGCTGGACACTCTGGCTGGTTTGCAACAGCATCGCACCCGACAACCCCGCCAGAACAAACACCGCCAGATATTTGCGCCATACCCTTCTCATGCCGCCACCCTGACCCCTGCGCGCAGACGCGCCGAACGCGCGCGCGGATTAACCGCCGTTTCTTGTTCTGTGGGTTTAAGGGCTTTGGTGTGCATGAGCGTAAAGGCTGCCACACCCTCCGCCTCGCGTCCCGGATAATAGCGAGAGCCGCGATCCTGCCGCCCCGAACGCTCCTTGAGAAAATCTTTTACCGCGCCGTCCTCCAGCGAATGAAACGACACGACGACCAGCCGCCCGCCGGGTTTTAAAATTCTTTCGGACGCAGCAAGCGCACGCTCAAGCTCGCCAAGCTCATCGTTCACGGCAATACGCAGCGCCTGAAACGTGCGCGTGGCCGGATCGATGGAATCCTTCGCCGATTTGCGCACAGCACCGCGCACAATCTCGGCCAGAGCACCTGTGGTTTCAATGCGTCCGGCGCTTCGCGCCTCAACGATTTTCTTTGCGACGCGCCGCGAATGGCGCTCCTGCCCGTAAGCATAAATCAAATCCGCCAAATCCTTTTCGGCGTAAGTGTTCACGATATCAGCCGCTGTCTCCGTGGCTTCAGACATATCCATGCGCATATCAAGCGGCGCATCGTACCGGAATGAAAACCCGCGTTCCGCCTGATCGAGCTGCATGGAGGAAACGCCAAGATCGAGAACAAAGCCATCGACCTTATCAAATCCGGCACGCTGCAGAAGTTCTTCAACTTCGCCAAAGCGGCCATGAACGAAAACAAGGCGCTCGCCGTAATTTTCCTTGAGCGCCGCAGCGCGGGGCGCGGCAGACACATCGCGGTCGATCGCCACCACCGTGCAATCGGCAGCGTCCAGAATGGCACGCGTATAACCGCCCGCACCGAACGTGCCGTCGACATAAACCCCCCGGTCCACCGGAGACAAAGCCTCCATGACCTCATTCAGCATGACGGGCGCATGATCCATAACGCAAAACCCTGATGATACGGCAAAAAATAGAATCGTGGACGGACTCAAAACCCGCAGAAACACAAGCCTTGAATCCTTACTGAAGTATCAC
Organism: Micavibrio sp. UBA5703; assembly: GCA_002420015.1. GTDB lineage: Bacteria > Pseudomonadota > Alphaproteobacteria > Micavibrionales > Micavibrionaceae > UBA5701. Next base: position 54,139 of record DIHF01000010.1, on the reverse strand, counting down.
GAAACCCTTTGAATCGTCAATAAAACCAACGATTCGCCAATGAGTTAATCACAGAAAACGAATCTGTGCAAAAATTACCCTCATCGCTGACAATACCCCCGCCCCAAAGAATTACAGAAAACAATGGCGTTATTACTACAAACGCCCTTGGCGCCAGCACCCGCCAAACGGCCTGAACGTTATTGTCTTTTCACAAAAACTCTCTATAAAATCAAAGCCGTGAAAGCGATACTTAAAAAGATCCTGCCCCGCCCCCTGCTGCAACAGGCCGTTATCCTGCGCGACAGGGTCCGCTTGGGCACGACGCCGACACAGATTTTTCAGGAGAACCCTCTTAAGCCGGCATTTGGCACCGAGGCGCTCGAAGCCATTTTTTCCGACCCTGAGCTGGAGCGCTCATGGACGGCGGCACTTAAAAAAATAACCGGCGTGTACGGGCAAACTTCGGCCATGGGCGGAGTCAATCCGGGAGACCGGCGCGCCCTTTATTATCTTGTGCACGCTCTCAAACCCCAACGCCTGCTTGAGATCGGAACACACATCGGAGCCTCGACCGTGTTTCTGGCAGAGGCATTGAAAAATGCATCGCCCGGCTCCGTGATGAGCACCGTCGACATCCTGAATGTGAACGGCCCGCAGGGCCCATGGAAGGGGCTTGGGCTGAAGATGCCCCCCCGCGAATCTCTTGAAAAGCTGGGATTATCGGACAGGGTTAGCTTCCACGCGTCATCGTCTTCGGACTTTCTCAAAAACGCGGGAGAAAAGTTCAATTTTATTTTTCTCGACGGCGACCATTCATCCCGCACTGTATACGAAGAAGTATCCCTTGCCTTGCGTGTTCTGGGCGAAAATGGCGTTATCCTTCTGCATGATTACTATCCGGGGGGTAAGCCTCTGTTCCGGGATGGGAACATCATTGCCGGCCCTTTTATGGCGCTTGACCGCATCATGCACGAGAACAGGACTATCAAGGTTCTCCCCCTCGGCAATCTCCCGTGGGAGACAAAGCAGGGACTGCACGCAACAAGCCTTGCCCTTCTGACGCGGGCGGCATAGCTTGACGAAGCCGCCCGGCTTTTTCAAAACAGCTTTCGGCATTTTACGTCTACCGAAAGTTCGTATATAAAAAATCGAATTATTATTCGAAAGCAGTCCGCCATTTTTCTACAAATTTACTATTGTCTTTCAATATATCAGACACATAGCAGGCCCCCTCTTTGGTCAGGTGCCCGCCGTCGTAACTGATAGCGAAGCCATTTGGCGTTGAGACAGGGCACTCTTCACCTTCACCACATATAACCTGATGCAGGTCGATATAGTCTTTATTGTCACTCATTAAACGCCCGGCCAGCTTGACATGTTTCATGTGATCTTTATCAAGCGTACTTTTCTTTAGCAGAATGACATCCTGTCGACTATGGATGGAGAGGATATCCTGCATCTTCATCTCGTAAAATTCTTTCCGCCCGAAAACGATTATTTTTGCACGTGATTTCCTTTTCAATTCCGCATAAAGGCGCGGAATCTGCGGTGTCGTGTAATCGTCCCATGCGGCAGTAACGATAATCATATCCGCTTGCTGCATGGCCTTATCCAAGGCCGGGTGACCGACTCTGTACACATTGCGGCATGTTTCGATATCCTCATTTTTGATGTGATCCTCGTAAGATACATCAGCAGGAACGTTCTGGCAGCGCGCAGGAATGTAATTTGTGATGACCTCAATGTCATCCAGCAACCCGCCCTCTTTCAAGACATTGAAAATATCCTGTGAATAGCTATCGCCGATAATCAGGAGGCGTTTTTTGTTGCTGCTTTCCTGAAAGCTCAACGCCCTGTGCCTATCATATTCTGCGCTCACATAATCGGAAAAAGATTGTCCTTTCTGGCCTTCTATACCCATATACTCGATCTGCCAATCCTGAAAACGCCCCCAGAGGCCGCCATTGAAATAGGTATATCCCGTCACTCCGGCAATAAAGAGAAACGAGGCAATCAAGCAAGTCATCAGCCTTTCGGTGCTAATTGTTTTGAAATTGCGCGCAGGTTTTTCGACCATGAAATACGTCAGCACCGACAAGAGAAAAGTGCTCGTAATCCATACTGTCTTATCCAATGAAGACGGGAAAGGATTTCTGATTTGAGCAAAAGCGAAAATAGGATAGTGCCAAATGTAAAGGCCGTAAGAGATAAGCCCCACACCCACAAAAATACGGCTGCTCAGAATCTTTGTAACCAACTCGCCCTCGCTGCAAAACCGGATCAGCAACATGGAACCGAAAACAGGAAACAGCGTCATGAACGAAGGATGTTGCGTTTGGTGATCGAATAGGAAGAATGAACCCAAAATCAGCAATATTCCGATTTTAGGCATCAGGCCATTTATAATCCGTAACCTGTTTCCTTCTTGCTCCATTCCAAGTTTTGCAAGAATACCCCCCCCCAGCAACTCCCACCCACGTGTCGGCAAAAGATAAAAGCCGGCAGTAGCGAAGTGCTCACTGGCAAAGTGCGCCACAAATAAAGAGCAGAAAAACCCGCCTATCATGATTCCAAGAATATATTTTCGGGCGTATTTCCACAAAAGCGCTATTGTAAGCGGGTAGAGGATATAGAATTGCTCTTCCACAGACAAAGACCACGTATGCAGGAATGGTTTTAGCTTTGAGTCTACGGCCCAGTAACTGTCTTGCTGCCAAAACCAGATATTCGATACAAAGAACAAAGAGGACAATACCGATCCCGCGTATTCTTTCACGGCATGGGGCATCAAATACAACCATGCAAAAGGGAGGCTGACGATCATGACCGTAAATAGTGCGGGCAGGATTCTCCTGATGCGCCGGATGTAAAAATGAACAAAACTGAAGGTTCCCCGGCCCGTTTCTTTCAGGATAATCGAAGTAATCAGGTAGCCGGAAATTACGAAGAAAATATCGACACCGATAAACCCGCCACTCAGGATATTCTTGCCCTGGAATAAAAGACCAGCGTGATAAATAATCACAGCCATGACAGATACGGCACGCAAGCCATCGATTTCAGGTCGATATTTCAATGACATGAAAAGCCCCCTGCTCTCTCAGATCTAGAGTTACAGAAAAAAATCATCCCCCCTTCCTCAACTCACCCCAACAGGACGGGTGAGCCAGCTTGAAATCACGGATTGCGTATTTTCCCCATGAGAGATTTTTCCCCTGGCGAAGCACATCCCGCGCCATATCGTAAGCCGTAACGATCTCTTTCATTTGCCTTGAATCCTGCGCTCCAACAACAATATGCTCGATGAAGGACTTCTGCTCAAGGAACATCAGGCTCCCCGTCAGCGGGGAAATGCCTGTTTCTGCGCAATCTTCATGAAACTCACGAATACTGGGGGCAAGCCCCGAAAGATAGTCCGGAATTTCGCGTGGGTTTGCAATAGTTAACCCCTGCAAGAAGGCAGAGCGTGCATGGATTTCAACGCCGTCCTCTTTTAAATCCCTTAAAAAATCGTCAGAAATGAATTCCTGACTCAAAAAATTCAGGGGCAGTTGAACAATATCGAAACGAAATCTGTCCTTAAGTTTTTCATAGTCGGCGGGCGTTTCAATAGAAATCCCCACATGTTCGGTTATGCCTGACGACTTGAGGTCATCCAGAAACCGTCCCGGAAGATCGGGCCGGACGGACGGCGCGTAATGCAACATCACGCAGGAGAATTTATGAATATCCATTTCCTCCCGCTCCCGCCGAAGCGAAGAAACGACTTCTTCGGGGGTTTCCGGTTCGCGCATGACTTTGTTGATAATGGAAAAACGTTGCGGCCGTTCCGCATGATATTCCGCAATCAGCCTATTTGCCTGTCCATACCCCTGCGCGCTGTCGAGAACATGAATGCCTGCGTCCCAGGCGGTATCCAGCGCATTGAACGCCGCTGCGCTGGCCGGTTTGCCCGACTTATTCGTCACGCCGTATTCCATACCGAATTGCACGGCCCCCAGAATAAGACTCATCGAAGCAGACCTTTCACGAAGCACCTGAAGACATGGTAGTATTGGCCCGGATTTCGCACTGGCGACTGGAGAATTCCGGGAACGAAGTGTCGTACCGCGCTCATATAATGACCATTTCCTTCATAGGCGAGCGCGACAGACCAGTTCATGCAGGAATACACCTGCCATCTTTTATAGAAGGGCCATTTCTGCAATTTCTGCCTGTATTTTTCCATGAATACTTTCACGTGCGACAGCACATAATCCCCCGCACGCATCGGGGCTTTGTGATAACAGGTCAAAGCTTCGTGCATGATCCTGATATCCGCACGCTGAGACACGCGGTACAGCCAGTCGAGATCAATGAAAAGACGCATCGTTTCATCGAATAACTCGCTCCCTACGGCTGTGCGGGCGATCATAAGATTGGTTCCCGTCCCATAGCCGCACCCTCGGGTCAATAGATGTTCAGGGATGATTTTGTCATGGTCTATCCTGACCTGTTCTGCAGCGTCATAGTCTTCGTTTTCAACCAGAAATGTTTCACAAAAGACGCCGTCAACTCCGGTTTTTGCAAGAAAATCAATTTGCCGCTCAATCTTTTCCGGCAGCCATTCATCGTCGGAGTCAAGAAAAGACAGGTAATTTCCCTTTGCAAGCCTGATCCCCGTGTTGCGCGCACCACCCTCACCCTTGTTCTTTTCGTGACGCGTGTAACCCAGGTTGAGTTTTCCCTGGTATTCCTCCATCAGGGCTGCGCAAACGGCAGGCGTGTCGTCAGGGGATTCATCATCGACAATGATAACCTCAAACGGAAGCGTGGTTTGCGCAGCCACACTTGCAACGGTACGCCGCAAAAGATGCGCCCTGTTATAGGCCGGTATGATGACAGAAATTTTAAAGTCTCTCATGTGCAATATTTTCCAGTATATTTTCAATTGTTACGGAATCCGCAGGGTGGAAATATCGATCGATATATTGATGGGCAACCTTAAGTCCCCTGTTGCGCTCATCCGCAGATAACGCCGAGAGGCGGGAAATCATTCGCTTCAAATCATCTTTTCCCGACCATTCCGCTTTTACGCTGCACCCCTTCAACTCAAACAACGGATCAGAGGAAAGGGCGCCGCCCAGATCGATGTGAATGACAGGAACTCCGGCATCAAGAGCATCAAAGGATGCGGTTGTTCCTGTATAAAGAGCAACGGCAGCCTCCTCCAGATCGGAATAAAGCGCTTTATTGCTGAACGAAAATCCAAAGGCATCGCTTACCGGCCATGATGGATGGGCGCGAACCAGAACATTCTCCCACCCCAGATGACAGCTCAGGCTGTATAGAAACAGAGAGTCTTCCGGGGATCCCTGCAACAGAACAAGAATTTTTTCACCGCCCTGAACCTTCACCGGCGAACGGGACGTTTCCCGCCGGAGTGAACAGCCGACCTTAATTCGTTCCTTTTCAATCCCCATCAGCACATTAAGCATGCGGGCTGCCTCCTCGCCGCCAGCAAATATCATATCCGGCAATAGCTTGCCTTCAATATGATTGTCCATTTTCAAAAAACTCGGCGAGAAAGCTGTATGTTGAAACCCGGTCACTTTTCTTTTGGACTCACGGGCGCCCAATAAAATCCCCTGTTCCCAGCAATTATTTTCATAGGGAATTATGAAGTCCGCAGCCGGATTTACTTTCGCAAAACGTTTTGCCGCAAAGTATGAAACAAGCGCAAGCGGCAACTGATTTGAAACGGAAGTTTCAATGTCACGCCGAGCCGCTTCTGCTGGGTATTCGTAACTTTCCGGCACTCTCCACCTGAAGAGAAAAAGAATTGCGGCAAGAAAAAACCAATCCAAGAAATTCAGCAACGATGAAATATTTAAAGGGCTAATCAGGCCCGAGGCCTCTCCCTGCACAGATTTATCTTCCGCATGGTAGACGAGAAGCGGCCTTTGCTTTCTTTCCTTAATCTTCAAGGGCAGCAAACCGTGCAGGGGATCGCGCCCGCTCTCCGCCCACACCTTGCAGCCTGCTTGAGTCCAGACGCTGCAGATCATTAAGTCTGAATTTTTATAATTCACGCTTTTGGGCGCCTTTCGTGAAAGCGCAAAACGCATACCCTGCCACGCCATACCAAACCGATAAAAACGCAACTTTCCCAGATCTCTCCTTGCCTTCTTAATATCTTCAGCATCCGCCTCTGCTCCGAATTTTTTGACACACCATAAAAACCACTCCGGAGAAAAAAAGCAGACATCCCCTCCTTCTGCTTTTTGAAGGCGTGCGGCACTTTCCAACCCCTTGTAGAAAGAAGATTGCCAAGTATTTCTTAATGCAAAAGGTATCATCGGGAAAAACTTGTTATGACGATTAACCTTCCTGCAATCATCTATAATTTTTTTGTACCGGCCAAGAAATGCGCCTGAATCATTACCGGACAAGGGCGGAAGGGGATTGTATTTTCCTGAAAGAAACGATTCCTCATCTTGCGGCAAAGCCACAAAAAGAAAGCATCTTTCTGCCGGGTTTTTCTTCTGATAAAAAAATCTATATGGCATTTTCTACACGCATCCACTGACGGTACATCAGGATGCTCCATAGCCCGTAAAACAGATCATCACGCCCCCCGCCAGCGTATTCCGCCCAAAGCCTTTGGACGGATGACATATCAAGATTGGGGTCATCCTCTGCCTCAAGAAGGTCTTGCGCCCATTCGCGAAAATGCGTGCGCAGCCAAAGCTTCATCGGGATATGAAACCCGACCTTCGGCGCGTTTACTATTTCCTCCGGTAGATACCTGCGGAGAACGTCCTTGATGATTTTTTTGGGTTGCGCCGATGGTGAAGCGATCGCATCCTCGTTCAATTTCCTTGAAAAAGCGATGATATCACGGTCAAGAAACGGCACACGAACTTCCAGCGAGGCCGCCATGCTGGCGCGATCGACTTTTGTCAGCATCCCATCGGGCAAACGGATACTTTGATCGTAGTTTAAAAGAGTTCGCAGAAGGCCACTGCCATCCTTGTACGACTCTATATCACGATATGCTACGTCTATAAGGGACTGATCCTTCAATGCCACCAGCGGCACACCAATATAATTTTGCCTGAAAAAGCCCGTCAGTATCGATTTCTCTCCGAGCATTTGCCTGATATAGGGGATGCTCTGTTCCGGGTTTCTCAGTACCGGGCTTGCGAGGCGCGCCATCCATCCGGGCGGGTCTTCGGGAATAAGAGACGACAATAGCGGCCTTAAGGCGGAAGGAACCAGCCCCAGTCTTTTCCACTCGCCGGCAGCATGTATATACCGGGGATAGCCCGCAAACAATTCGTCGGCCCCATCCCCGGAAAGTGCCACCTTGGCATAAGACGAAACATAACGCGACAGCATGAATGTGGGCAGAGCCGAAGCGTCGGCAAAAGGCTCATCATAAAAGCCGGATAGCTTATCAATGACACTCTCTGCATCTTTCGGGCCTAAAAAAATCGTTTCATGGGAAAGAGACAAATGACGTGCGATTTCTTCGGCGCGTCCGCTTTCATCGTATTTTTTTTCTGCGTATCCGACCGAGTAAGTCTTAAAGTTACCGGCACGCGACAAAAGGGCCGCGATCAGAGCAGAGTCGTTACCGCCGGATAAAAACGCAGCGACGGGAACATCGGCGCGCATATGACGGCTGACGGCACGCCCAAGTTCCCTCTCGAAGGCATCCGGAAACTCTCTTCCGGAAATACCCCCTAGATCGCATGAAAGGTCGTTTCCTGTAGCATAAGCAGATTGCATCATGCCGCCATCCTGACTGAAGATGGCAATATGACCCGGCAACAGCCTGAAACATTCCTTATAGATGGTCCGGGGGGCCGAAATATAGGTGCGCGCAAAGTAATCGCCGAGCGCTTCCCTGTCGACCTCGCGCCTGAATTCCGGATGCCTTTTTAACGCCTTTAACTCCGAGCCAAAAACGATTCCGCCAGGTATCCGTGCCCAGAAAAGAGGTTTTATGCCTACCTGGTCACGACACAGAATAAGCCGCTTTTTCTCCTTGTCCCACAAAGCAAAAGCAAACATGCCATTAAAAAGAGACAGAGATTTTTCAATCCCCCACAATGCAAAGGCCTCAAGCATAACCTCCGTATCGCTTCTCGATTGAAACGAAACCCCTTCCCGCGCAAGCGCCTCCCTGATTTCCTCAAAATTATACACCTCGCCGTTATACGCCATAACGTATCTGCCGTTTGCGCTTTCCATCGGCTGGCTTGCCGCGTCCGTCAGGTCGAGAATAGATAAACGCCTGTGCCCCAAAGCCGCAGGCCCTTCATGCCAAACCCCTTGTGCATCGGGGCCGCGATGCACAAGAGATCCAGTCATCGAAGAAAGGGCTGAAAGATCGTGCTCTTTCAGCCCAGCGCCAAACCTCAGTATTCCTGTAAAGCCACACATTAGGGTCCAAACTCAGTTAGGAGGTTAATTTTGCGCGAGCATAAAACACGCATTCCGCTGTGAAAAGGCCGAAGACAGGTAGCAGGATCTACCTGCAAGGCCTTTGAACCGGCGGATGCGCGTTTGATCCGCGCCCTCCGGGTTCTATATAACAGGGCGATATGAGGCGTCAGCTTCGCTTGACGTGGGACCTGCCACGCCAGCGCTCGCTTCCTGTCATATCGCCCTGTTATATAGAACAAAATCAGCCTCCTAACTGAGTTTGAACCCTGGGACTTGCTTTTCCGTTCTTTCATGCCCGCCGGAGAATTTTTCTGGCCGTTTTTTTCACATCGCTCAGGGCATAGCGGGATGCCAGCTTCAGATAGCTCTTAACGCCCTCTTTCCTTGCAAGCTCCAGTTCGTAAGCGCAAATTGCACGCTCACGCTTGTTTGTAAAATCCATAAGGTCGCGGTGTGGAATGTAGCCGGCCTTGCGATCTATCTCCCTCAGGCTTTGCGCATAAGCGGATGCAATATCCGCATTGGTTTCACCACGCATCTCATTCAGCAGGGATGGGCGGAAATACCCCTTCCCGATCTGTTCCTCGACATAGGCTTCAGAAACTTTTCCTTCCCTTACCATGCGCTTGAGTGCATTCACCCACACATAGCCAAAGGGGTTGTCGCTGGATACCCAGGGCTGGGTTGGAACGTTGGTGTAGTGTAACAGACTGACCGTACTGTCCCAGTAATCCATAGCGTTCCACCGGCGCGGGACAGCGCGGCTGATATCGTTTTCCTCCAGAAAACAAAGGTCGGTCATCATATCCTTGTACTGGTAGCGCACACCCAGCCCCTCAACCAGGGCACCGAGAGTCCACTTTACCTTTTCACAATCAAGAACCATGACGGATGTCTCATTCTTGTTGCACTTGACCTTATTCGAACAATAAGAGGAATCGCGCCCGTCGACGATAGAAATAGTTGCGCCGTTCATAGGCATATCCCACAATTCCGCAATGTCGGTAAAAACCAGCATATCGGCGTCCAGATAGATAGCGCGGCCACTGAAATTGCAAAGCTCGGGGATTGCCCATCTTGCAAAAGAAAAACCGGTGCGTTGGGACTGCCTTATATCTTTAGGTTGCGGAATGGAAACCTTTTCCATCGTCGTTACCTCGACCGGGCGCTTTGTCGTTTCGAAAATGCTCTGGCGCAGCACCTCTGCCGCCCCCAACTGAGAGGGATCGGTCCCTATGAATACACGGATGGGATTCGTCATGCGGTTATCGCCTTTCTGACATAAAGCCTGCGGCAGGCATTGTACGAAAAAGCTGCGGCCAGCGGCAAGACCCAAAGACAGACAATCGCCATCAGGTACCCCGGCGCAGCGACAAACCGATACATAATAAAGGCGAAAAGACCATGAAAAAGATAAATTTCATAAGTCAACTGACCGTTCCTGCTGAAAATACCTTTATCAGAAAACACTCTGAACAGATCAGGCCTTGAAAGAAGAAAGCCTGTCAGAAGCACCGGAATATACCTTCCCTCCAGAAACAACGACGGCCAGGGTATAAAATCGCTGTTCCTCGACACGACGACAATGACAAAAAGAAGAGCGGTTACGGCGGGAATAAAATTGTAGCCAATAGCTTTGATTTTCAAACCTTGATGCCGCGCAAGCCCGAGAACCATTCCAAAAAAATAAAAAGGCAATGCCGACAAAAACGTCCTGTCGTCCAGATCTATTCCTCCCGTCGCCACCTTGCTGGCAAGTATGCTCAGCAAGATGCTCAACGCCGGCGCAAACGCAAGAGAAGCAATAACCATCCATTTTTTCAGCGGTATGCGCATAAGAAAAACAGCCAGCGCAGGCGTCAAAAGATATAGTTGAAGTTCAATAACGATTGTCCAGAGAACGCCGTTTGAAGGCATATGCCCCTTTATCCAGAAAACCGCAGGAATGAGCGTGTAAATCTCGTTGATCCTGAGGCCGCTGAATATGGTTACCGTTACAAAGGAAATAATCAGCAGCGGGTAAAGCCTGATGATGCGGCGCCTAAAATAATCCACCGCTCCGGGACTCCGGCACAAGGACGTAAAATTCAGATAGCCGGATATCACAAAAAAGCACCACACCGCCAGCGTCCCCGGCACGCCCAAAACCTTCGGAAACAGGGCCGGTATCAGATGGGACAGTATGATATATTGCGCAAGAAACCCCCTGTAAATATCGATGGCTTTTGTTGAGTCCTTATCCATGCGCCGTATAATCTTCCCTGACGGATTCAAGGCTTTCAAGTATATCGGGCATAGACCGGCCCAAAATCCTTTCAATTTTTTCAACCGACATCGACATATCGACGGGCCGTGGGGCCGAAAGGCCCACCTCAGACATCGAAGACTTCCGAACCAGAGACTTGTCGAAGCCGAAGAAATCCATGAACTTTAAAGCAAAATCATACTTCGACAGACGCTCCGACCCGCCTGCATGAAAGATTCCTTTTTCTTTTGACAAGGCCATATCCGTTATCACCTGTGCAAGATAACGCGATGAAAGCGGCGAAAAAAATGAATCGGCAAATGCCGGTATTTCATCTCTGCTTGCCGCCTTGTCCCACAGCCAATCGCTCAGGGACTTTCTCCACTTCGGGCCCTTGCCAAAAAAATTCGTGCGGAGAATTATTGAGGACGGATTCACGTTCAATACCGTCAACTCCGCCTCTGCTTTGGTCCGCGCATAGACGTTGACCGGCTCTGCCGGATCATCCTCCGTAAAAAGGGGCTTTCCACCTCCCGTCACATGATCCGAAGAAATAAAAACATAGGTCTTCCCGTGAATCAGGCACCATTTTGCAAGCCGCTCCGGAATAGTCACATTCATCAGGGCAGCCAGATCAGGGCTTTCCTCGCACCGATCCACACTTGTCAGCCCCGCCGCATGAACCAATATATCAGGAGCAGCCTCATCCAGCATTTTCGCAGACGCTTCGCCGTCCATCAGATCGCAGGACACCTCATGAACGGCTGGCATGCCTGAAAAAGCGCGGTGAGTGTGAAAAAGCGCGTCAACTTCGTGCCCTTCCCCTGCCAGATACGGCACAAGTGCGTGCCCCAGAAGACCGGAAGCTCCGGTTACAACAAATTTTTTTCTCATCCGGATTCAATCTCCTTTGACGGCGATTGCAGGGAAAGTGATCCTGATTTCATTTCGTAGACTTTATCGCAGACAGACAAAGGGGAAGGCTTGTGCGATATGACGATAACGGTTTTTTTGCCCTTCAAGGATTTCAGAACGTCGATGAACGAACTCTCCGTTTCCTCATCCAAAGAGGCCGTAGCTTCGTCGAGTATCAATATATCGCGATCGAAGTAAAATGCTCTTGCGATTCCCAATCTCTGGCGTTGCCCGCCGGATATGCGACCGCCACGCTCGCCAACTTTGTGGAAAATACCTTCGGGCTGCGCATTTGCAAAAGCGTCAATCTGGGCAAAACGCAGCGCCTCCCAAACCTTGGCATCATCGATAGCATCGCTGTTTACGCCAAATGCCACATTCTCCCTGATCGTACCGTTTAGCAAAAAAGTGTTTTGCGATACGTAGCCGACAGCCTCAAGGAGAATATGCCGTCCATCATCGCTTAGGGGGCGGCCGTCAATCAGAATATTTGCCCCCTTGATCGGCAACAGGCCCGCCATAATGTTGACGAGCGTTGTTTTTCCTTCCCCGGAGCGCCCTGAAATTCCAATCATTTCTCCACGCTCAAGCCTTAAAGTGAGCCCGTTGATGACAGGCTGCCTGCTGTAAGAGAAAAAAACATCCTTCACCTCAAAACTATTTCTGAACAGTGGGCGTTCAAATGCGCTTTTTTCCTTCGTTTGCGACAGGGCTTCCTTTCCGAAAGAAAGAACCGTTTCAAATCCGGTGCTTGAGGAAACAAGCACGTTGTATTGCGCGGAAATCCTGAGGACAGAGGGCAGAGAACGAAAGGCGGCAACGACATAAAATCCAAGCAAGGGAAGAAACGCCGTGACGGCCGTTCCGGAAGCGAGAAAATAAAGAAGAGCACAGCAAATCACCATCATGACAATGCTCTCAAAGTAGAGCTTTGGCATATATTGCATGACCATCTGTGCGGCAACGATCCTCGCCTGTTCGAGGCGCTGGCTTCCGAAGAGGCCGGAAAAATAGTTTTCAGCCTGCCAGTTTTTAATCTGCCCGATTCCCTCTATGCTCTGGGAGATTGTGCCGATCGTCTTGTGCATCACTTCATGACGTTCCCGGCCAAGGCGCGCCAGAACAGGCCCTATAATCTTTCCGTACACAATGGCCGCAGCAAACAAAATAACAAGCACGACACCAAAAAATACCGGGTTCAGAACCAATAAATACAAGGCTATCCCCGAGAAAACAAAAGTCTCGGACACCAGTATCAGCAGCGCCTGCAATACGGTTGAAAAGCCCAGAGGAATGGCAATGGCAATGTCCCTGATAATTTTTGAACTTTCCGTAGCCTGAAAGAAAAGGAAATCACGACAAAGAAGTCTTGCATATTGCCGGGCAGAGAATTCGGCCTCATCGCGCGAAATCACCCGGAATATCCACCGGTAGCCGAAAAAGGACAGAATGCCTTTTGTTACAATCGTTGCTGCCAGAACCCCGACAAGGAAAATAGCAACATCAGAAGGGTCTTGAAGATGCAGAAATGCGGCAAGGACTCTGGAAACCCGCCCTGCCGCAAATGCATCAAAATCGAGAAACGCCTGAATGATCGGAAAAATAATTACGATGGAAAACAACTCCGTCAGCGTGATCAACAAGGACATCCCCACAAGAGGAATGATCTTGGACGGCCGGGCATATCCAATCGTTTCGAGATATTCAGGCAGCCGCTTCAGATACATGCATCGCCTCCGCTATCCATTGTTCAAGTTCGGTATAACCTCTTAATACCGGAACCCCGTACGAGGCCGGCTGGCTCTTTGTAAAAAGGCCGGGCGCATCGTAATAGGCCACCGGCTTTCCGGCCTCCGCAGCGAAAAGGGCGGCGGACGTAAAGGGCTGGCACAGGACGATATCCGCCACGGCACAAAGCCTTCGTGCCGAGATCCCCGAATCCACGATCCGCGCAAGCCCGGCTTTTTCTGCGTCCTCAAGCATCCTGCGGTATGGAATGGAAAGCCGGTTGCCGACAAACCTCTTGGGTTTGATGTAAAGCGCCGCGCCTGCCTTTCCTGCCGCCCCGCAAACTTCCCTGAACGTTCTCTCCGATACATCCTCGGTATATATGTGGCATGGGCGTCCGATCCCGGCCATGAACGCCGGGCGAAAGGGCTGGACATCAAGATACAGAATTTTTACCTTTCCCGAAAGGTCGGCGGATGCGCCATTGTCCTCATAAGGCATCAGGCCGCAGACGCGGATATCGGTTTTGGCCTCGACAACGCCTTTTAAAAATTCCCTATGGTTCTCATGCTGCGTATAAATCACAGGCCAGGTCATGGCGGCATAGCCGGGCGCATAACCTATATCCCCGCCAGCGGCAAGCCGCATGTCAAACGTATTCATGGCATAAAAGCACATTGCCACTTCCGCCCCGCGCCTTTCGACCTCGTACGTCCACAAGGGGCGATAGATATACGCGGCATTTGTAAAAGCATATATTTTTGCAAGATGTTCGCGGGGCACCTGCGCGGCGTATGCGGCTTCTATTCTGTCGGAGAGCATATACGCCCTTTGCCAGCGCCCTGCACAAATCCCCATCAAGGCCCGAAGAATTTCTTTTTTTGCGGCCCTTGAAAATTCCGCGCAGGCAGAGAATGAAAGGCCGGGAAACGGCAGCGGCGTTACGGCCGTTCGGGATGTGGGAGGCAGTATGCGGCCTGAAAACGGCATA
>DIHF01000010.1:22965-39600 GCA_002420015.1 Micavibrio sp. UBA5703 | reverse complement strand
ATGCGGCCTGAAAACGGCACCACCCATTCCTTTGGCAATGAAAAGAACGCACGGGACCAGGAAAGAAAATCCTGAGCCTCCTTTCCGGCCAGCGTCGCCGTGAAAGAAGTGTCGTGTATGCCGTACAAAACCGCATGCGGCACAATCTCCGGCTCCTGCCGGTTGGCCATCAATGTCCTGTATGTCCGCAGCCCCTGCCTGAACCTTTGCAAAACCTCCACCGGCCAGAGCGCAAGCGAAACCGGATGCAACCTCACGCCCTTCGATTTCAGGAAGCGCCGCCACGCATGGGGAAGCCTGACCGCCACGAAAAATTTCCCTCCTGCCGCTGCCATCATCAACGCCGGAGCGATGTCGCGATCTATCGATTCCTTCAAAAGTTTTTGTTTTATAGATACGTCCATACTGGCGGCAGGGAGATAATGTTGCATTTCATCGACCCAACGCCGGATAGAAGCCTCCCCCTGCCCGCTTTTCACAAGCTTGAGGAAAGCACGCATACTGTGTATGAGTGTCAAGAATCCGAACCTTTCCCTTACCAGCCGCATCACTTAATCAGCCTTTTTCCTGATCCATATCCTGTAGGACCTTCCCTCATGGGTTTTTGACTCTAAAACGTAAAACCCGGCTTTTTCAAAAGCCCGTTCCGAAGCCGGGTTGTCTTCAAAAATCCCCGCGCGCACCTCACGCAATCCCAAAACATCTAATGCAAAGCTTGATATACCCTTGATAACTGCCGTACCCAGGCCCTTTTTGGCTGAATCATCTTTGAATATAAATATTCCCATCCATGCCGTACCGCATTCCTTGTCTATATCGTGCAGCCGCGAGGTGCCAAGAAGACAATCACCCTCGAAAACGCCAAACAAAATAACGTCGGAATTTGCAACGTTTTCTTGAATATACCGAGCGACACTTTCACAGGTATTTTGCGAGCCGACGGATGTCATGTACCTGACACGCCCGGTGTCATTCAAAGCATCGGCATATTCCTGCGTTGCATCCTTTACATTCAAGGGGCGTATATGCAAGCCGTTCGCTAAATCTATTCTGATGTTTGCGATCATGTTCCCGTTTTTTTCGTTTCAACGACGCTGGCCCAGATCGGAGTTTGATCGATGAAGGGCTTTAGCGTTTCGTTCAGGTGCGGGTTGGCATCCAGAAACGCGATAATATCGTGGATCGGAATATGCGGGGCTTTCGATTTCAGAGCCTCATAGACCCTGCGGCAGACGACGAGATCCTCGGGATAATCGACCGTCAGGCGCAGATCAAGGCGCTGGCCATGCTTTTCCGGCGCGATGATTTCAATCTTGAATTCGTCCGGGTGGCGGCGTGGATAGGCGGAGCAGAATTCGCTGCGTTCATAATCGCCGCCCTTCGCGTGACTGCGCTCCAGGGATTCCTGCGTATAGATTTCAAAGTTCATGCCTTCCGCCATGTAGTCTGTAACGGTAATGTCGTTGCCTTTGTTGACATGCGCCTGCCACGCGGGCGCCAGCAGCTCCCACGCCAGAAACGGGCATTCGGTGGTGATGCGGAAAACATCCGTGGCGTTTCCGGCACGGCCGCACTGGATCAGGCGCATCAAAACGTCCTTTTCGCTGCCGATGATGTGCTTGATACCATGGCGCTGCGCGACATCCTTGAAAACAAGGTTTTCCGTTCCTTCCGCGATGCCAAGGACGATTTCATCTATCTCCTCCCGCGCCTTCAGACCATCGATGATAAAATCGAGGATGTTATATTCCGTTTTAATATCGAGAGGTTGCAACGGTTTCCCGTACAGGCGGGAACCCCTGGCACGGCAGGCCAGCGCGGCCACAAGTCTTCGTTTCTGTGTCATCTACGCCACCATTTCCTTTTCAATGCCTTCTCCTTTTTTAACCGGAGCCGACAGCTTCCTTCCCAGGATTTCCTCCAGCTTGAATGCGCCGGCCATATTGGAAGCGCGGGAAAGCTTGATCGCATCCATATCCAAAACCGCCCCCGGCTGCATGTCCTTTTTCGCGACAACGCGCTTTATTGCGCGGCCCCGGTATTTTTCCTCGGCCTCCGTCAATTCCAGAGACGCCGTCCCCATAGCCGTACAAAGTTCGCGGATACTTCTTACATACGCGGCAAAGTCCCTGACCCCCAGCGCCGAAACATAGTCCTCCATCTGCAGGCCCCGGTCGAGCGTGATATGCTTTTCGAAAACCCTGACACCAAGACCGACCGCCACAGCCGAGAGGCTGGTCGTATGCGGGCCGTCGCCGTCGCTGTGGTCCATGAAACCTACATCCTTAACGCCCAGTTTTTCCCGCAGCGCAGGAATGCGTGCAAGGTTATTCGATTCTACAGGTGTCGGTTCGGACTGAAACCCGTACATCAAAACAAAGTTCTTGCTCTTTCTGAATTCAAACTTCTTCAGAGCCATTTCAACCTCATCGAAACGAATCCCTCCCGCCGAGAGGTAAACAGCCGTACCCAGATCCAGCACACTTTTAATAAACGCCTCGTCAAAAAAACATGTCGAATGGATCTTAACGCCGTCGGCCTTGATCGTTTTCGCAAGACGGATCGATTCCGGCCCGAAAAGATCAAGGACGAAATCGACATTCAGCTTTCGCGCAAGGTCTCTGACCTCCAGCCAGTCTTCGTCAGGCATTTCCAGGGACTTGAACAGGTCGTAGTATTCGTATCCCTTTTCCGCCAGATCGTCGGCATAGACAAGCTGGAACTTGATCGCGTCGGCCCCTGCGGCGGCCGCAGAGCGAACCAGTAATTTCGATACGTCCTTGTTTCCCTCGAAGCCCTGCGCGGCCTCAGCAATGATATATGGTTTTGTCATTTAAATTTAACTCCTTCTTTGTCTTTCCAACTGTCAATAAACGGATAACACATGTCCTGCCCCGTCATCCCTGCTACAACCGGGAGATCATCCCTTTTTCCAAGGCGGTTCCAAATTTAATGTCCCGGCTGGCGACTTTTCCCAAAACATTGTCTATCTCGCCGGGGGGCAAACCGTTCGCAGGCCGGACAGAACGTACATTGTCGCTGGTAAATACCTCCCCCCTCTTCATATCCTTTACCACATAAAGGCTGGGTCGATAGGCCCGGCCGGACGCCTCGCCTGCCTTCTCAAAGTCAACGACGCCAATAGCCGCTTCCAGAAGGGGGGTATTCTTCGCTATGTTTTTCGTCCTGTCACACAAATCTTTCAACTCATGCGGCTCCAGAGAAAAGGCGCTGTCGACACCGCCATCCGCACGGGCAATGGTGAAATGCTTTTCGATTACCTTTGCGCCCATGGCCACGGCGGTCATGGCCACTTCGGTACCCAGCGTATGATCTGAAAGGCCTATGCGCACACCGGGAAAATTCTTTTCAAGCGCAACCATGGTCGCAAGATTTGTCTGCTCCACCGGGGCGGGATAGGCACTGACACAGTGCAAAAGCGTTAAATCCGTGCATCCGCCGGAACGGGCGGCCTCAACCGCTTCCGAAATCTCCGCCAGCGTCGCCATACCGGTAGACACGATCATCGGCTTTCCGGTCTTTGCCGCATACCGGACAAGGGGCGTATCGATAAGCTCAAACGAAGCGATTTTATACAACGGCGCGCCAAGATCTTCGAGAAGGTCTACGGCTGTTTCATCGAAAGGCGAGGAAAAAATGGTTATACCCAGTTCCGCCGCCCTGTCAAACATGGGTTTGTGCCATTCCCAGGGTGTGTAAGCCTCCTGGTACAGTTCGTAAAGTTTCCGGCCTTTCCACAGGGGAAGATCGACAAGAAACTCCGGGCCGTCATGATCCAATGTGATGGTGTCCGCCGTGTAGGTCTGGATCTTTATGGCATCGGCCCCGCAGACGGCAGCGCGCCCGATCAACTCCAGCGCCCGGTCGAGGCTGCGGTTGTGATTGCCGGACATCTCGGCGATGATGAAAGGATGCTGCGGATAGTGGAATTTTTTCATACAGGCTTTCCTTCTGGTCCGACCACACGCTCATCCGGGGTGCGGAAAATCATGGTTCCGAGCGGAGCCTTCCACTTACTCTCGCACGGCCTTCCGGATACGCTATCGAGAGTCCATATCAAATCCTGGAATCCTATTTTGTGGCGCATCATCACCGTGCTTGAAAAGCGGGGATTAACCTCAAAGATATATGGAATGCCCTCACGCAGCCTCATCTGAACATTCAAAAAGATATTACCTTCAAGGGCGGAGGCCATCTTGTTTAAAGCATCGTCAATAGCCACATGCTGCTCCATCTGCGCAAAGCCGGTCATGCCGCCTTGTAACGTGCGGCGCAGCGTACAATGACGCGACACACCGTTAAAACGCCAAAGCGCACATGTATATTCTGCGTCCGGCGTGTCGATCAATTCCTGCGCTACATACGCATCCATCGTCTTGCCAAACTCTGTTTTGAATCCCGAAAGCTGATCGCGGTTGCGGATAATCGTCATATTCTTCGATCCCGCGCTGCGCCTGTATTTCATCAAGACAGGCAAATGCTCCTCGCCGACATCCGCCGGAGACAAGGTCAAGGGAGCCTTCAAACCTATATCCCTGATAAAATCGGCCGTCTTTTTCTTGTCCAGAAAAATATCCAGCAAAGCGGGGCTGTTGATTATTGTTTTTGCAGCAATATTTTCCAGCTCCCTGGGATGCACCGCGAGCCACGCCAACTCGGCCTCTGAAAACGGTATGAAAATATCCGGCTTGATTTTATTGACCGCTGCCAACAACGAGGCCCCATAACCGGGATCGCCTGCCAGAGGTATATCAATAACATCATCGAAGTAGCATTTTGCCGGCCACGGGCTGCCGGGAGCCAACCCGACAAGCGGCATCCTGCCGTAAAATTCGTGCGCTTTCAGAATGCGCGCCATCGACAGGCAGACATCCGCATTCGCCGCTGAAATCATTATTGTCATGCAGCACTATCCTGTCTTGTCAGCACCGTCCTGAGATAAGCAAGGTCAGGATCAAATTGGCTGGCCTGCTCCAGAACGGCAGAAGGGTCGTAAGTGGTGTTCATAAGAACATGTTTGCGTTCTATTGTGTCATAGAGCGCCCATTGCGCGCGCGCCACACCGCCGGAGATGGACGTTGCCTTTCCCGATCTTGGCTGACCGACGGAGCCGGGATTGAGCGCCAACACCCCCTCCTTTTCCCACACCGCCTGATAGTGTGTATGCCCCATCAGGAGAACATCGCATTCACTTGAATAGGCAGCGAGCCTCTCAACATTGCTTGTATCTGTATCAGGATAAAGATAAGCATCCTCATCCCACGGCGCGCCGTGAGAGACCAGAAAACTTATACCGTCAATTTTTACCTGCACGGGGTGCCTTAAGGACAAAAGCCGCTTTATATCGTCCTGCTTCATACTGCTTTCCGCAATTTTATATGAGGAACCGTATTTTCTTTGAATGGCGTCCCTTTTTTCTCTGTCCCCATCCAGCCATTCCTTAAAAATTGTTTCATGATTTCCCCTGCACATATCAGTCTGCCATTGCGAAAGAAGATTCCAGACACCTGATGCATCATAATAATATCCCACAATATCACCGCACACGATCAGTCGCTCCGCGCCCTGAAGCCTGGCTTCGCCCAGCACTTTCGCAAGCGCATCGCTATTGCCGTGAATATCTGACAATATTGCAATCCTTGTCATTTTTTTCTGACGACAACCGTAAAATCCCGCCCAATGCCGCAAGCGGCCATCGCGCGATAAAGATTTACAAACTTGTCCATTCCCTCTTTTGCCAGCAGAAGGTCTATAGAAATCCGTGCGAAGTGCGCCTCTTTTCCCTTCGCTCGATCCATCACATAGTTGCTCCCGGAGTGAAATAGAAAGAAGTCAACAGGAAACGACGAAAACATATCGAGAACCGCAAAGCCGTTCGTTTCAAAAAAAGGAACAATATTTTTTGTATTAAAATAATACAGGTGATCCGGCGGGGCGAACCAGAACTCCCGGTCTATATATTTCTTTTCCATCGCGAGCTTCTGCAGAGCGCAATAGTCGTTCGGAACGGTTATCAGGGCTATCCCGTCGTCATGAAGAACATCGGATATCTGGCGCAGAAGCGAGGGCGGATCGATAACATGCTCAAGGACATTTC
Organism: Micavibrio sp. UBA5703; assembly: GCA_002420015.1. Classification (GTDB taxonomy): domain Bacteria; phylum Pseudomonadota; class Alphaproteobacteria; order Micavibrionales; family Micavibrionaceae; genus UBA5701. Next base: position 33,482 of record DIHF01000010.1, on the reverse strand, counting down.
GTAGAATGCAAACATCGTATTTTTTCTCCGACTCCTTATTCCTGCTCAGAAAGTCGTAAACATTGCCAAAGACGCAGCTCTTCAATATTTCCGGGTTCCATTTCTCGACCCCAAAGCTGCTGAAGTCAACACCCGTAACCTGGTATCCTTTTTCTGCCGCCTCCCTGACCAGAAATCCTTCACCGCACCCAAGGTCGAGAATGGAAAGGGTGCCTCCGCTTTTCGAAATATTTTCTTCCATTCCCTGAAGCGTCATGCGCGATTCAAGTTTTTTATATTCGAGTTCATCCGGAGTATAGGTGGCATCGTAAGTGGATTTTTTCCCATCGCTCTCCTGATAATATTTTCGAGCGTAATACTCAGACAACTCTTTCTCGTCCGGCAAGGGATCGACGGCGACAATGCCGCCCTCAAGATGCTTTTTGGCGTAGGTCATTCTTTTCTTCCAGTTTTTCATGAATAATGGATACAATTTTCTGCGCGCCTCTTCCGTCCGTCTGCCCTGCGCATTTTTTGACGCACGACATATAGTAATCCCGGTCAAAATCAACCAGCATTCCTTTCACGGAGAGGTCGTCGATGCCTTCTCCGAGCGAAAGCCCGTCCCGGAGAATTGCATCATGAGTAAACGTCTGATTGTCCGCCGTTTTCACAAAAAGCGTCGGCAGTCCAAGGCAAAATCTTTCCCACGCGGTCGAGGCGGGAGCACCCACGGCCATATCGGCCCTGACCATCAAATCGGCCATATCGGGACTGGTATGAAAGACGACCTCGTTTGGCATGGATCTGGCGAAGGATTCAACACTCTCGCGGTGCTCGGCCATAACGCCGAAAACAACGTCGATCGCGCCTTTGTAACCGATATTCGTGAGTTTTGTTATGGTTGCGAGAATCATGTTTTTCTGGTCATTGCCGCCGAAATTGATAAAAATACGCTTAATGTCAACTACAGCTTTGCGCCGGGCAAGGGCTTCTTCACGGCGGCGGGAAAATTCTTCCCGCAAAAGGGCATATGTTGGACCCACGAGAATCCTGCATTCTTTGGGTACATCCCTGGCATAGTCGCCGACTGTCCGCCCGTAAGCCTGATCGAGCAGGATGTCGCAATCGCGCCTGCGGTTGGCAAGATCGTCGATGGCCATGATCGCCCCGGCAAAGGGCCTGAAGCGATTCTCATAGTCGTATCCGCAATCGTAATGATCGACCACCAGCAAATCATGCGGGAACGGCGATGCGCTGAAATGATCCTGGTCTATGCGCGTAAATTCCTTCAGGGCGGGAACGAACTCGTAACTCTCCGGCTCTGTTACAAAACGGCACTCCCAACCGCTCTTCGTTAGTTCTCTGGCAAGAGTCATACAGCGCATAGCGTGACCTGCCCCGCGCCAGTGGGACGCATAGAAACGAAAAACAGCGATACGGACGCTCATATCAACGCACCTTGAAAATCGGCTCGATCACGGGACACCCCATCTCCGCTACCAGTGTGCCGCGCTTAAGCCCGGAAGCAAGGGCATCCAGTGTCTTTTCATAGGCGGATACGACGGCAACATGATCCCCCTCGGTAAATGCGTAGGACATGTTGTGGCTCGACAGGAGGAGAACACCCTGCGCTATCATTTCCTTTTGAATGAAAGTGCGCACGGCCATAGCCGAAACATCGCCGCGTCCGCTAAAACTCAGGACTTTCCAGGGATCAAGACCCTTCAGGGACAGCACATCCCCCAAACCGTTAGCCGCAATAACTTTTTCAACGGCGGCGGACAGCCTCCCACCAAACGACCAGAGCTGTTTAATGACTGGCTCACGCTTCATCTTTTTGATTGCGGCGATCGAAGCCGCAAGGGAGAGCGCTTCGCCCCCAAACGTACCCGAAAAGAAAATATCATCTTGCAGCTTCATGATTTCTTTCTTTCCAACGATAGCGCCGATAGGCATGCCGTTGCCCATGCCTTTGCCGAAAGACGAAAGATCCGGCGTTACGCCGAAATATTCCTGAGCGCCGCCGAGCGCGTAGTGAAACCCGGTGACGATTTCATCGAACACCAAAACTGTGCCGGTGCTTTCCGTGAGTTTCCTGATACCTTCCAGATAGCCGGGACGGGGCAATTCAACATTCATCGGCTCCAGAATAAAAGCGGCATACGTTTCAGTTTTTAAAATATTTTCCAGCGCCTCCAGATCGTTATAAGGCACCGTCTGGGTCAACGCCCGAACCGGCTGTGGAACGCCGAGGTGGCGGGCAGTTGAACCTATATACCAGTCCTGCCAGCCGTGATAACCGCAGACGGCTACCTTGTCGCGGCCCGTATAGGCGCGGGAAAGGCGAATTGCCGCAGATGTGGCATCCGACCCGTTCTTGCCGAAGCGCACCATTTCCGCACAGGGAATAATCTCAACCAGCAACTGCGCAAGTTCATATTCCAGTTCGGACGGCAGCGAAAAGCAAATGCCTTTGGAAAGCTGCTCCATTACAGCCCTGTTGACATCGGGGTCGTTATAGCCGAGCGAAACCGCCATCAGGCCGTTCACCATGTCGATATATTCATTCCCGTCAACGTCCCATACACGTGAGCCCAGGCCGCGCTCTATGAACATTGGCGCGTGCCCCTTCGGATACTGAAGATGGCTTTTGCTAAAAGTCTGGGAAGCGGTCGGGATGATCTCCAGCGCCCTGCCCAGCATTTTATTCGACTTTTCGAATGAACGATTCATGAACTATTTATTTCCCGCCAAGAATTTTCACGAGTGTGCCTACCACCCTTTCAACGTGACCTTCATCCATGTTCACATGAAGCGGCAAGGTCAGACTCCGGGCATAATATTCCTCTGCACCCGGCAATTTAAGGTCCGGGTTCTTCGCCTTGTAATAGGGCTGCCTGTGTACGGGAATGTAATGAACCTGCGAGGCAATTCCATTTTCGAGCAAGGCCTTCATCACATAGCTGCGCTCTGTTCCAAGGCGTTCAAAGTCGATTAAAACGATATACAAGTGCCACGCTGGCTTGCAATTCCCGCTTGCTTTTACCGGCCTCACAATATCGGCATAAGGAAAAAGCAATTCATCGTATTTCTTTTTAAGGCGCAAACGCGTTTCCACAAACGTCTCCAGCTTTGCAAGCTGGGAAATCCCAAGAGCCGCCTGAATATCGGTCAGGCGGTAATTATAACCCGGCACAGACATTTCGTAATACCACGGGTTGGCATCCCCGGCCTTGTCAAAACCCGCGTCCCCGTCGACAAATTGATCGGCCTCGCGCACCATGCCATGCGAGCGCAGACGCCTCAACTTTGCGGCCATGCCCGCATCCCTGACGAGGACCGCGCCCCCCTCGCCGGTCGTCATATTCTTGACCGGATGAAAAGAAAACGCCGTCGCATCGGAAAAAGAACAATCCCCCACCCGGCGAGCCTTGCCGCCGTCTTCATAGACGGTTCCTATCGCATGCGCGGCATCTTCGATGATTTTTATGCCGTGACGGCTAGCTATGCCGTGGACAGCTTTCATATCAACCACCTGCCCGGCAAGATGGACCGGCATGACTGCAACCGGTCTGGAAGGGCAGCGCCGGACCGCCGCCTCAAAATGCTCAGGCTGCATCAAACCATTCTCCGGATCGACATCGGCAAATACAATATCGGCCCCCAGCGATTCAGGCGCATTGGCCGTTGCCAGAAATGTTACAGAAGGAACAATTACGCTGGTTTCAGGACCTGCGCCCAGAACATGCGCCGCCATGTGCAATCCCTGCGTACAGTTCCCGCATGATACAGCATGTGCCGCACCTGTCATCCTTTCGAGCGCCAGCTCAAAATTCCGCACGATGGGGCCGCCGGTAAGATACTGCCCGCGCAAAGCCTCCGCAACGGCCTGGATGTCCGCCTCATCCAGGGTTTGACAACCGTAGGATTTTAGCGGGTCAGGCCGCATTCTTCACAACTTCCTTTAAATTCTCGATGCTGATCCAGTCGGGATTATTGTCGCTGGCGTAATAAAAGTCCTGATCGACGCCTTTTCCCTTCTCTCCAAAATATGGCGTTTCGTAGTCAATCTTACCCCACGGCGTGCTGGGTTTAATGATAAAGAATTTCCTGAACTCAAGGACATTTCGGGATTCATCGGCAGGAACCATAATTTCATGCAGTTTCTCTCCCGGACGAATGCCGATGATTTTCAATTCACACTCAGGCGCGATGGCTTTCGCCAAATCGGTAATCCGCATGGATGGAATTTTTGAGATAAACACTTCGCCGCCCTGCATACATTCCAGACAATGCACAACGAATTCGACACCCTGCTGCAAGGTGATCCAGAACCGGGTCATGCGTTCATCTGTAATCGGCAGAACACCCGTTTTCTTTTGCTCATTGAAGAACGGGATGACGCTGCCGCGCGAGCCGATAACGTTTCCGTAGCGCACGACGGAAAACTTCGTCGATTTCGTTATGCTGTAATTATTGGCCGCAACGAACAGCTTGTCGGAACAAAGCTTGGTCGCACCGTAAAGGTTGATCGGATTGACGGCCTTGTCGGTGGACAGGGCAATCACCCTTTCGACACTGCTGTCGATGGCAGCGTTGATGATGTTTTCCGCACCGTGCACATTGGTCTTTATGCATTCGATGGGATTGTATTCGGCCGCCGGAACCTGCTTGAGTGCCGCAGCGTGGACGACAATATCCACGCCGTCAAAAGCGCGCAGAAGCCTCTGGTAATCCCGGACATCGCCAAGAAAAAAGCGTATACGCCCCTCATTTGGAAAGTCCTGAGCCATCTCGAACTGTTTCAACTCGTCACGAGAAAAAACAATGATCTTTCTGGGGTTGTATTTGTCCAGCATATACCGGACGTATTTCCTGCCGAATGATCCGGTGCCGCCGGTCACCAATATCGTTTTTCCTTCAAAAATATTCGTCATTGTCTATCCTGTTTTCTAACCTTTGTTTCCATGCTACCGCAGGCCGGGTGAATCACCCCGCCTGTAAACCTTCATCCTTCTGCCACCGTCACATCAGACACGCTCTAAATTTTCCACCGGCACAACCGTCTTGACCGTGCGCTTCAAAAAATCCAGAAGAACAATCACGCGATCCTGCGCCTGACATGAAAAAACGGTCGCCGCGAAATCCTTGAACACGCCATCTTTTATAACGACAGGCCCTCCGTTCGGGAACGTTTCCTCAATCGGCGGGGGAGAGATCAACCCATCTACTTCACGGGCCTTAAGTTCACTGATGAAACGCTCGGAAAGGCGTGCCGGCACTTCTCCAAATTTCACAAGGTGCCTTACACCGAATGTAGAATGGATGGAATGAATGCCCTGCACCAGACGGTCAAGCGACACAAACAAATAACCAGGAAACAGCGGACGCTTGACCATCTCCACTTTGCGGGCATGACGGCACCTTTTGGCCAGCATCGGGCAATACACCTCGTATCCCTGCCGGCGCAGATTGTCGATGGCCATGAATTCCCGGTTGGGGTGTGTGCAGACGACAACCCACATCATTGCACCCTCTTTTCAACGGGCCGAAAGTAAAGCAATTCCGGCACAACGATAGATCTGGCCGCAATACCGGCAGCACATAGAGAATCCCATGTCGCCTGCGGCCGGAACATATCGGTCAGAATATAGGTTGCACCAGGCATCCCGGCAGGAATAACGCCCGTGATCGGGACCCGCAGACGCTTGCCGCCCTTGTTATGCACCTCGTCGTATATGGCATGAATGGTAACCGGGGTATCTACGGCGCTCATGATAAAAATTTCGGCGAGGTCGCTGTTACCGGCCAGCAGGATGTCAAACCTGCCGTTCGCAGCACAACGGGCAAGGATAGACGCCGACTCTTCGCGTCCCATCCGGAAAAAGTCCAAAGACCACTTCAGGTATTGTGCTACAAGGCGGCCCTTTTCCTCCATGCCCTGTGGGGTAAGATAATACATATAACGCCGTAACGGGGCCCGGGATATTTTTATCAACCCCTTATGCATACAGCGCTTGATATACCAGTTAACCGAACCAAGGGCGATCCCCAGTTCGTTTGATAACTGACGCTGGGAAAGATGGGCATTGTTGTCAACGGAGCACAGAATCTGGCGCAGAATGCGCTCATCAAATCCACCGACTGCTTCCGGCATCGAATCTATATGATGGTTTGCTTGCAATTCTGCAGACATATCCGCTCACTCAAAAGAATCTCGCGTTCATTTTATGAACATTACCTAGCAGAGCGCCACATTCATAGCAAGAAGATACGCTTTTAAACGCAAAAGCTATAGTCAAACCAATTTATTTTTGGACAAGGCGCAAGCGACGAAGCGTAGAAAAACCTACGTGAGGAGCGCAGCAACGATGTCCAAAATTAAATTGGAAAGACTATATTAATGAAATCAATCCATTCTCCGGCTACCTTTTTGCTCTCAAACCTGGCCGCACTGATTTTCGCCTGTGCCGACAATTCAGATTTCAAACTTTTATTTTCATAAATTTTTAACACCTCTCTCGCAAGCGCCTCTGGGCTGCCGTCAGCCGCAATCAGGCCATCCCTTCCATGCGTAATGATTTCCGGCGCAGCGGCAAACATTGGAGTTGAAACCACGGCGCAGCCCTGCGCCATCGCCTCCAGCAAGGCATTCGGCAACCCCTCGTAACGCGAAGGCAGAATAAAAACTTCTGCCGGGTTGTAGTATGCAGCCAGATCACGCCGAGCCCCTGCAAAAAAGACACTCTCCCTTGTTCCAAGCCGTAAGGCCATGTTCTCCAGCGCCGCCCTTTCAGGCCCGTCGCCCACAAGGACAAGGTTCAATTCAGGATGCGCCTTTCTGGCGATTGCATGCGCCGCAATCAGATCGTCGAACCCTTTCTCCGGCGAGAGCCTGCCTACGCCAAGAATATACGGCCCTGCCTGAACTTCAGACGAAGCGGCGTCACACGCATTCACGGGGTTGAAAATTACAGCCCTGTCTTTAATGAGGCCGTCAAAAAAACGCGCCGCATGCGCTGTCTGAAAGACGGCTCCGCTAGCCAAAGGATAAACGATACGGCGGATCAGCCTCCAGATTTTTGCGTTCGGGTAAAGATATGGATCGGAGCGTTCGGACACAATCACCGGAATGCCTGAACCCATCATGGATATCAGAGCGATGCAGTTGGTTTCCGTCTGAAAGGAGACAACGCAATCCGGCTCCAGACGGTTCAAAGCATGGCGCAGCTTCCTTATTCTCAAGATGTTTGCACAAATCCCTGCAAAAAAACCTGAAGATGCCTGTGCAGCGTTTAAAGGCGTAATCCTGACCGAAGATGGAAGCGGGAAAAAACTCTGATGTATCCCTTCCCCCATTATTACAACGCCTATGCGATAATCAGGCAAAGAGGAAAGCCGCTCCGCCAGCAAAGACACCACGCGTTGTGCACCGCCCATGCCCATATCGGCAATAACGAACACGATGTTCTTCATCGTTCCACCCGCGCCCGCCAGCCGCCATAAGCCGATATGAGCCACAAAATATAGCTATTGTCACGCTCGCCGCGCAGATGGGCGGAGAGAGCTTTTCTTGTGCGCGCCGGATCAAAGGGCGCATCCCCAGCCAATGCCTTCTCGATATTGGCGACAACCATATCTTTCAATGGCCCCCGTATCCACGCAGCAAGCGGTACGCCAAACCCCATCTTCGGACGATCGAACATCTGACGCGGTACATATTGCGCCAAAATATCGCGCAAGATAATCTTGCCCGTTTTCCCGTCCGTCAGGCGTTCGATCGGCAGGCGGCATGCCATATCTATCACGCGCCTGTTCAAAAGCGGCACACGGGTTTCAAGGGAAACAGCCATACTGGCGCGATCGACCTTCGTCAACACGTCATCGACCATGTATTGCCGGAAATCTATACGGCGCATGGCCTTCACTTTATCTTCAATCTTTGCCCCCATGGGACACTGCGACGACCCGGCGCGCATAAAAGCCCGCATTTCTTTTTCGTCCGCCTTCTTCAGCGGGGTATCATATGCCAGAAGGACATCGTAAAGACCGTCGAAATCAGACGCCCCCAGCAAACCCATATAGCTTGAAAGCCTTGACGGCCCGCCTATCACAGGCCGCAGGCCGGGAGTGATTGCGCCCAAAACATCCCTGATACCGCGCGGCATGAACGCGGCAACCGAGGATGCCCTGACCGCCCAGCCGTAGCGCCTGTAGCCGGAGAACAACTCGTCCCCGCCATCGCCGGACAACGAAACCGTTACACGTTCCCTCGCCAGCTTTGACACGAGGTAAGTCGGAATCTGGGACGAATCCGAAAATGGTTCGTCATACATGCCGGAAAGCATCGGCACGACATCCAGCATATCTTTTTCTCCGACAATCATCTCCGTATGATCGGTTCCCAGATGTTGTGCGACAGCCTTGGCAAACGGCGCCTCGTTAAACTCCTCCTGCTCGAAGCCAATCGCAAAAGTTTTCACGGGCCTGCGGCTGTGCGACTGCATCAAAGCCGTCACAAGACTTGAATCGATGCCGCCGGACAGAAAGCATCCGACAGGCACATCCGCATCCAGCGTCACCCGCACAGATTCGCTCAAAACCTCATGCATTCGGCTGTTCCAATCCGCGCTGTCTTCCGTCTGAGAGAAATCAGACCACGTCCAGTAGGATTTGATGGAAGGCGTTTCTTCTCCCGTTCTAAGTGTCAGGAAATGCCCCGGCAATAATTTATGGACATCCTCATAAATCGTATACGGTGCGGGAATATAACCGTTATGCGCATAAAGCAATTGCCCCCGGCGGCTGATAGAAGGCATATCCTTGTCGAGCAGGGGCATCAGCGCCTTCAATTCCGATGCGAAACCGAACATGCTCCCTCTTTTCATCCAGTAGAGGGGTTTGATCCCCGCCTGATCGCGCGCAAGCGTCAGGGTCTTTTCGCGTTCGTCCCACAGAGCGAATGCGAACATCCCCTCAAGTTTAGGCAGGCATCTCTCTACACCCCACCGGGCGCAATACTCTAAAATCACTTCTGTATCTGAATGACCGCGAAATACATAGCCGCTGGCCAGCAATGCCTCGCGCAACGCCTCAAGCGCATAGACTTCCCCATTATAAATGATCGTAAAGCGACCATCCCCGGAAACCATGGGCTGGCGCCCTGCTTCAGTCAGGTCGACGACCGACAGACGGCGGTGCCCCAGCGCCAGCAAGGAACTTCCGGCTGTTATGACCTCGATTCCGGAATCGTCGGGGCCACGATGAACGATTCTGTCGGTCATCCGTTCTGCGAGAGCTAAGGCGGCGACTTCATCAAGCGCACGATCATTCAAAAAAAATCCGGCAATACCGCACATAAAAACCCCTAATGCCGCACCGATAAAAGACCGTCAAACGCATCCTGATACGCCGAAACCACCGCACCCAGTGAAAAGCACTCGGGAAGAAGTGTTTTACGTGGCCCAGCCGCTTCAGCCGCACTCACCTCTCCCATCATTTTCAAAAACGCGTCCATACTGTCCGCTATTCTGACGTCCCCGCTTTCCGCTTCCTCCGCAATCTCTGCTATTCCTCCGGCTGTGTCCATCGCAATCACGGGCGCCCCCAGCGCCAAAGCTTCCAACGCGACATTTGGTAACCCCTCGTAACGAGAAGGCAATAAAAATCTGTCCGCCACCGCAAAAAACATCCATGGATTTTCCTTGTACCCCCCAAGCTTAACCTGATACATGCCTGAGATGTCGATCATTTCCTGCAACTTTTGATGGTCCGGCCCTTCTCCCAATATCACCAGCCGCCAATCGTCCTTTGATTTCCAGACTTTCAAAGCTTCGATCAGCAGATCAAAACCTTTCTGATCCACAAGGCGGCCCGCAGCGATAAAAAGCTTTTGGCCGGGGCGCGCCAGGCTTTCCCTGACCACCCCATCAGACTTTTTACGAATCATCGTTTCGTTTACAGGATTATAAATACGGCGGAGCTTTCCCTTACGGCGCCGCAAAGAAGCGGGCATCTCTTCGAATACCATGCGGGTCGGAGAAAGGATCCCGTCAGCAAACGGATACAACAGATAATATCCGGCCATCAGGATCATATATTTGACAGGGCTTTTCGAAAAAAATCCCGGCGTTATGGCCTCCCTCACGATGATCGGCACTTTCGGCAAAAACGGCTTCATCAGGAGAACGGCAATATTCAGGTGCGCCATCGTGCTGATAACAAGATCGGGCGAACATTCCCAAACCGCACGAACGAATGAGAAAGCCCCCCGGCTGACCTTTTTTGCATTCAGGGATACAACGCGAATATCTTCTGCGATGATATTCCTCAGCGGCCCCGCATCGTTGAAAACCAATATCACCGGCTCGAATCGGCTGCGGTCGAGATTGCTTGCCACAGTCAGCATCACACGCTCGGCGCCTCCCGCCTCAAAGTTCGGCAATACGAAGGCTATCTTCCTGATGCGGCCCTGCATAAGCGTCTCGCTATAAGGTACGGTACAGAAAACAAGCTCCCGGCTCCCGGAACTTTTC
>DIHF01000010.1:0-22720 GCA_002420015.1 Micavibrio sp. UBA5703 | reverse complement strand
CCCCCGGAATTTTTCCCGCCATACCCCTTTCATGTCGAAAACAACCCCCCCTTGCTTCACCAGACCCTGCAGAGATTCTGTCGGCATATCCCTGTAGACGGCATGCGGGACCAAAAGCGCAACCGCGTCATAACCACCACCATCCGGCAATTCAGCCAATATTTCGAACCCATACTCTTCCAGCACATCGCCGGCGCGGGCACATGGATCATGAATGTCCACCTCATACCCTTTTGCCCGTAACGAGTTTAAAATATCGACAACTTTTGTGTTGCGGATGTCGTTGATATTTTCCTTGAAAGTAAAACCGAGCAGAAGAATGCGCTTTTGCGCATTTATATCGGATGCCCCATTCAGATAACCGTCGACAAGATTTGCAACATAAGCGCCCATGCCGTCGTTTATCTCTCGGCCCGCGAGGATAATCCTGGGATCATGATCGGCCTTAAGCGCGCATTCAGCGAGATAATAAGGATCAACACCAATGCAATGCCCGCCCACAAGGCCGGGGGTAAATTTCAAAAAATTCCATTTTGTGCCTGCCGCCTCCAGCACTTCATGCGCTGAAAGGCCCAGCTTGTTCAGGATCATCGTCACTTCATTGATAAAAGCTATATTGATATCGCGCTGCGCATTTTCTATGGCCTTGGATGCCTCGGCGGTACGGATATTGCGCGCAGGAAATATATTCCCGCCGTTAATCTGGCCGTAAAGGCCGACAAGAAAATCGGTTACTTCGCCTGTCTGGCCTGCAACAACCTTGGTGATGTTCTGAACCGTGTGCTCTGCATCGCCGGGATTGATACGCTCGGGCGAATAACCAAGGAAAAAATCCCTTCCGGATTTCAGGCCGCTGGCGCGCTCTAGAATGGAGCCGCAAAAATCTTCCGTCACACCCGGATAGACCGTGCTCTCGTAAACGACGATATCCCCCTTTTTCAGAACTGTCGCCACAGATCTGGTCGCCTTCTCGACAGGCGTCAGATCGGGCTTATTCCTTTCGTCGATCGGTGTGGGAACCGTCACGATAAAAACATTGCAAGCCTTAATATCCGCAAGCTCGCTTGTAAAAATGCAGGATGTGCCGCTCAACACATCGCCTTCGATCTCGCAATTGCGGTCAACACCGGCCTTCAACTCCGCAATCCTTTCGGCAAAGATATCAAATCCCGTTACCGGCATGTGCCTTGCCAGCATGAGCGCCAAAGGCATCCCGACATAACCAAGGCCGATGACGGCAACATGTGTTTTTGAAAGATCGAAATTCATCCGTTAAACCTTATAGTACCCTCTGTACCACTCGATGAAACGCGGCACACCCTCGGCAATAGGCGTTTTGGGCTTAAAGCCGGTAAGAGCGGATGTTTCCGAGACATCGGCGTAGGTCTCCTTGACGTCGCCTGCCTGCATGTCTTTATACTCCACATCCGCTTTTTTACCGAGTTCCTTTTCGATGATGCGGACAAAATCCATGAGGTTTTCGCTACGGGTATTGCCGATGTTCAGCACACGGTGCGGCGGCGCGTCCGGCCCGGATTCAGGAGGAGCATCCAGCGTCGCAAGCACACCATCGACGATATCGTCGATATAAGTGAAGTCGCGCTTCATCTCTCCGTTATTGAAGACCTCGATTTTTTTGCCTTCAACAATCGCCTTGGTGAAGATAAAAAGCGCCATGTCCGGCCTGCCCCACGGGCCGTAGACAGTGAAGAACCGCAGGCCGGTCTGCGGGATGTTATAGAGATGCGCGTAAGACTGGCTCATCAGTTCATCCGCACGCTTGGTGGCTGCATAAAGGGAGATCGGACTATCCACGGAATCCTTCACCGAAAACGGCAGCTTCCTGTTGGCGCCATAGACCGACGACGAACTGGCATAGACGAGATGCGTAAAATCCTTTGTGTGGCGGCACATTTCCATGACGGTCACATGGCCCATGCAATTGCTGGTGATATAAGCATATGGGTTCATCAGGGAATAGCGGACACCTGCCTGCGCGGCCAGATGCACAACCCGGCGGAAAGGCCCGTATTCCCTCCATAGCGATTCCATGCCGTCCTTGTCGGCTATATCCTGCTTAACGAAAGTGAAGCTCTTGAATTTTGCGAGCTGGCCAAGGCGCGCTTCCTTCAGCGCTACGTCGTAATAATCATTCAGATTGTCAATTCCCACGACCGTCTCTCCACGCTGGAGAAGACGTGTCGCCGTGTGAAATCCGATAAACCCGGCAACACCGGTGACAAGCACATGGCTTTTCTCGCTCAAATCATAAGTCATTGTTTTTGAAACCTTATTTTCTATCCTTCTATACCTCACACAGAAAGCAAAAACAAACCTTCTCTTTTCGCCGCGCCCCCTGTACAAGCCACGCCATACGTTATGAAATCCCCTCGATGCGAGGGACGAAGGAAAGAAATGGCCGGAAGGTCTATAAGCCGGGTTCTGTTCCCCTTGCGGGGTGACGGCTATTCATCTGGGGCCTGCGTTGCCGCAGGCCTCGAGCGACCTACCCGAACCGCGACGCGCAAACACGCCATGTGCGGTTCCTATTTGGTCTTGCTTCCGGCGGGGTTTTCCGTGCCGCCGCTGTTGCCAGAGACGCGGTGCGCTCTTACCGCACCTTTTCATCCTTGCCTGTACTGGTTTCTCGAGAGGAACCAGCCATCGGCGGTTTGTTTTCTGTGGCACTTTCCATCCTGAACCACCCGAGGGTGGTCAGGTCCGGGCGTTACCCGGCGCCGCATTTGCGTGAAGCCCGGACTTTCCTCCCCCGCGATGAAGCGAGAGCAGCCATCCGACCTTCCGGCCGCCTGCAATCTGGCAGATTTAACGGATTATTTCAAGTTTTGAGGGCGCGGGAAGCCCGGACAAGGGCCAGAAGCCTTGCGGCGCTGGTTTCGTCAACGGCAGCAGGATTGCCGCCATCGCGGAACTTTTCCGGGTAAAAATGGCGGTGAAAGGCGGTCACGACATCGACATAGGCCGCCAGCGGGTTATAGCCGAACTCCGCCAGCAAATGCTGGAAGTTGTATTCGTTTTTGACCAGATCGGCGGCCTCTTTAAAGTCGGCCTGCGTCGGCTCCGGCCACAAGCCCACGCCGTCTTGCGCCAACCCCTGCCAGTCGAACAATTCGCCGGGGTCGATCTTGCGCTCCGGCGCGACGTCGGAATGGCCGAGGATATGATCGGCCCTGATGTTGTATTTCTTTATAAGATCCCGGCACAGCTCCGTCACCACGTTCATCTGGGCATCGGTAAACCGGCGGTAGCCGTACTCATGCCCCGGATTGACGATCTCGATCCCGATCGAGCGGGAATTGATATCGGTATCCCCCTTCCAGTAGGAAATCCCGGCATGCCAGGCACGCTTGTTGTCCTTGACGAGGTTCAGGACGCTGCCGTCCTCATCGACGAAATAATGCGCGCTGACCTTGGCGAAGGGATCGCACAGAACCTCCAGCGCCTCCACGGCGTTGCCCATGCCGGTATAATGCAGCACGATCACGGAAGGATCCGCATCGTTCAGGCGCTTGTCGAAATTGGGGGACGTAATCTTTATCATGGCAAATCAGAACTATAACTGAAGAAAACCGGACGTAACCTGCGGGCAACCCCGAGCGAATATCTCAGGAAGATGCCCTGAAACAGTATAATACTATTTTAAACCCAGATTCTAAAGGAATCGAAAATGCACGTTTTCCGCTTGTTTTTATTGGTTTTATTGACGTTTATGATCGGCCTGCCGACTTATACGGCAGCTATGGAGAAAGGAAGCGACCTCATGGATAAAAAACCCGATGGATACCCCGTGGCCACGCTGGCGGGCGGTTGTTTCTGGTGCCTAGAAAGCGAGTACAGAGCGCTCAACGGCGTTTTATTTACCCGCGTCGGCTATATGGGCGGCGCGATGGATACGCCTTCCTACAGGGACGTCACAACCGGCAAGACCGGCCATGCCGAAGTCATCGAGGTGACATTCGATCCGGCCAAAATGAGCTATGAGCAGTTGATCGAATATTTCCTGACCAAGGCTCACGACCCGACGACCCTGAACCGTCAGGGCGTCGATACCGGCACACAATACCGCTCGGCGATTTTTTATCACGACGAAGAGCAAAAGCGCATCGCCGAAAAAGCGATCGCGCGCGTTGAGATGAATAAAATCTACAAAAACCCCATCGTAACCGAGATTGTCCCCGCCGGAACCTTCTGGGAGGGCGAAGACTACCATCAGCAATACTACGAGAAATACGAAGCCGAAAACGGCCAGCCGCATATCAGGGTGCTTTTGAAGCATCAAAGGAAGCGGTAACAAAATCGTCATTGCGACCCCGGCCTCCGAGCCGGGGGAAGCAATCCAGAAAAAGTTAAACGCAACGCACGCAAAGGACGCAACGAGTCCAATCACGTTGTCACCCCCGCCCCCATATTCGTCATCCCGTTGGCGCGCCGCGTCAGCGGCGCTTGCACAAACGGGATCCAGAAAAGACAGCCGCAAAGCGGCTGACATATGGATCCCCGCCGTTTAAACGTTGCTACGCAACGTCGCGGGGATGACGAAAGGTGATTACGCCGCCGCTTTTTTATGATGCGCCACCGCGCCTTCGCAACGGTTGCAAAGATGGCCCGTTTTCGCACTCACCTCTGGCAACACCTTCCAGCAGCGCAGGCACTTTTCGCCTTCGGCTTTTTTGATTTCGACCGAGGATGCGCCGGATTTGATTTCAATCTGCGAGGTAATGCAGATATCACTCATCTCCGCACCCAGAGATTTTATAGCACCGTTGTCCGTTGTAATAACAGGCTTTGCCTCCAGCGAAGAACCAAGCTCCTTGCTGGCGCGCATCGGTTCAATCGCCTCAAGAACCGCCTTGCGGGTTTTTTGAATCTCATCCCATTTGTCGGCCAGATTTTGATTCTTCCAATCCGCAGGTACATCCGGGAACACCCTTAAATGCACGCTCTCGGCGTTTTCAAAAACATGCGGCGGGCGCAGGCTCCAGGCCTCTTCGGCGGTGTAGCACAAAATCGGTGCAAGCCACGCGCACAGGCAACTGAAAATCTCGGCCATCACGGTGCGCGTGGCGCGGCGCTCGAAACTGTCCGGGCGGTCACAATACAGGCGGTCCTTGCGGATATCGAAATAAAACGCCGAGAGATCGTCGTTGCAGAAATCATGCAGCGCTTTCGAGAGCTTGAGAAAATTATATTCAGCAATCAGCTTGCGCACCTCGCCATCCATTTCATGCAGGCGATGCAGCATGAGCTGTTCGAGTTCGGGCAGCTTCGCGATATTCTTCAGATCAACAGCCTCGGATTTTTCAAATCCATCCAGCGCACCCAAAAGGAAACGCAGCGTGTTCCGAATACGGCGGTAAAGATCGGCGGTTTGTTTGAGCGAGTCCTTGCCGATGCGGATGTCCTCGGCGTAATCGCTGGTCATCGTCCACAGGCGCAGGATATCCGCGCCGTATTGCTCCATCATCTTCAGCGGGTCGACGACATTCCCGGCGGATTTGGACATTTTATAGCCCTTGTCGTCCAGAACGAAGCCGTGCGTCAGAACGGATTTATACGGCGCATGTCCGCGCGTACCGCAGGACTCCAGCAACGAAGAATGGAACCAGCCGCGATGCTGATCGGACCCTTCCAGATACAGATCGGCGGGGCTGTGCAGCTCCTCGCGGTCCTCGCAGACGAAGGCATGTGTCGAGCCGGATTCAAACCACACATCGACAATGTCGAAAATCTGATCGTAATCATCGGCCTTGTATTGGCTACCGAGAAAGTCCTGCGCCGAACGCGACCACCAGCTATCCGAGCCTTCTTTTTCAAAAATATCGCCGATGCGGTTTAAAACGCTTTCATCGGTGAGAGTTGCGCCGGTTTTCTTGTTCACGAACAGCGCAATCGGCACGCCCCATGAACGCTGACGCGAGATGCACCAGTCGGGCCGCTGCTCGATCATCGCGGTGATGCGCGTCTCGCCCTTGGCGGGAATCCATTTTGTTTCCTTGATACCCGCGAGCGATTTTTTCCGCAGGTCGTTCTTCTCCATCGAGATAAACCATTGCGGCGTGGTGCGGAAAATCACCGGCGCGCCGGAACGCCAGGAATGCGGATACTCATGTTTCAGCGAACCCTTGGCCAGCAGCGCCCCGGCCTCATCCAGCGCCTTGAGGACGGCAAAGTTTCCCTGCCCCATTTCGCCCTTTTGCGTGTAAACCTCAAGCCCCGCAAACAGCGGCACATGATCGCGGAATTTCCCGTCGTCGGAGACGTTGTCGGTGACTTCGATGCCGTGCGCCTGACCTAAATAGAAGTCATCCTGGCCATGACCGGGGGCGATGTGAACAAAACCCGTTCCCGCTTCTTCGGTAACGAAATCGCCGGGCAGCGCGGGAACTTCGAAATCGTATCCCCCTTTCCCTTTTGTCATTCCGAGCGCAAGCGAGGAATCTCCCTGACCGTCCTGAGATCCCTCCGCCTGCGGCGTTCGGGATGACAGCGCGGCAAGAGGATGGGCGCAGACCGTTCCCACAACCTCAGAGCCTTTTAATGTTCCAAGCTTCTTCCAATCTTCAATCTTCGCCTGTTGTTTAACGCTCTCTGCCAGCGACAGTGCCAGAACGATTTTTTCGCCTGTCTTTGCGCGGCTATCGTCGGCGGCTTTTGTAATTTCAAATACGCCGTATTCTATCCCTTCGCCGAAGGCCACAGCCCGGTTGCTTGGCAGCGTCCACGGGGTCGTCGTCCATATGACAATAGAGCTATTTTCCAGAATTTTGTTCTTGGTTTGTTTCACGTGAAACTTCACCCACACCGTGATGGACTTATGTTCCTTGTATTCGACCTCGGCTTCGGCCAGCGAGGTTTTTTCGACCGTCGACCACATGACGGGTTTGACACCCTTATACAGCCCGCCGTTCTTTGCGAATTCATGAATCTCGCGCACGATTTTGCCTTCGGCGCGGTTGGTCATGGTCAAATACGGGTCTTTCCAGTCGCCCGTCACGCCCAGCCGTTGAAATTCGGCGCTCTGGGTTTTCACCCACTCGCCCGCGAATTTGCGGCATTCGTCCCGGAATTTCAGCGGTTCGACATCGTCCTTGTCCTTGCCGGCCTCGCGGTATTTTTCCTCGATCTTCCATTCGATCGGCAGGCCGTGGCAGTCCCAGCCCGGCACATAGGGCGCATCAAAACCCAGCATCGTCTGTGATTTCACCACGACATCCTTAAGGATCTTATTGACCGCGTGGCCCATATGGATATGCCCGTTGGCATAGGGCGGCCCGTCATGCAAAACCCATTTCGGACGGCCTTTAGACGCGGCGCGGATTTTGGCGTACAGATCCATCTCCTGCCATTTTTTCAATATTTCCGGCTCGCGCTCGGGCAGATTGCCGCGCATGGGAAATTCCGTCTTCGGCAGGAAAACGGTGTCGCGGTATTTGTCTTTATTATTATCTTCGGTGCTCATAAGGATCGCACTATTACCGGAAAAGCCTGATTAATCAAGAGTTTTGAAGGATTTCCCGCACCTGCGCGCAATCCCGGCCCATCTGCGCGATCAGATCGTCGATACTGGCGAATTTCGCCTCCCCGCGCAGGCGGCGCACAGGTTTGATCCGCAGGGTTTTGCCGTATATTTCCCGGTTGAAATCGAAGATATGCGCCTCGACCAGCCCTTCGTGGACCTCAAACATCGGACGGATGCCGATATTGGTCGCCGAAGCGCGCCATTCATCCTCGCCCTCGATCTGCACCCATGTCGCATAAACGCCATAGGCCGGATGCAACGTACCCTCCAGCTTCACATTAGCGGTCGGGAAACCCAGCTCCCGCCCCCTGCGGTCGCCATGCACCACCTGCCCGCGGATTTCCCACTCCCAACCCAGCAAGCTATTGGCGGTTTCAATATCGCCGTGACGCAAGGCCGAACGGATATTGCTTGAGGAAATAGCCTCCTTATCATCATCCGCCGTAACTTTTTCAAGCACGGTTACATCCAGCCCGCCATCTTTAATCGTCTGCGGCGAGCCTTTGCGGAGCTGCCCGAAACAGAAATCGTAACCGACAACGACATGCGCGGGATTCAAACCTTTCTTGAGAACGTTTTCGACGAAGAGCTCGGCGCTCTGGCTGGCGAAGTCCCAATCGAACGGTACGGCAAAAACATAATCGGCCCCCGCTTCTTTCAAACGGTCCGCCTTCACTGCCGCAGGTGTTATCCGAAAGGCCGGATCGTCCGGGCGGAACAGGCTGCGCGGGTGCGGTTCGAAGGTCAGCACTCCCGTCTTTTTACCCAGCGCGCGCGCTTTCTCCTTTGCCGCGCCCAGCAAAGCCTTGTGCCCAAGGTGAACACCATCGAAATTTCCAATTGCGATAACTGCACCTTGTGCATAGCCGGGGATGTCTTTATGGGTATTGAATATCTGCATAGCACCATCTTGTAAAAATATTATGAATTAAATGCAACTTGGGACTCCATTTTTTTATACAGCTATGTAACCATGCCCTGTCCGTGACCGAAGGGTTTGAGGACGGAGGGAGTATAATCCCGTATATCTCATCACCAAACAAAACTCTTGGAGGAGTTAACTAAGATGATTAACAAAAAGACACTGAATACACTGATTGCAAGCGCAGTTGCCCTGACGATCGCGGGCGCATCCACCTCCGCTATGGCAGAAGATGCCGTTGCCAACGAAAAGTGCTACGGCGTTGTAAAAGCGGGCGCGAATGACTGCGCCAACGCTTCGAAGTCGCACGCTTGCGCTGGCCAGGCCACCGCTGATTCCGATGGCGGCGAGTTCATCTCCCTGCCCGCCGGTCTTTGCGACCGTCTTGCTGGCGGTTCCACAGCAGCTGCAGAAGCAGCTCCTGCTGATGCCGCTGCCGCTCCTGCTGATGCCGAAGGCGCTGCCGATGCAGCCCATGAAGGCGAAGCGCATGGCGACGCTCACTAATATCTGATGTCTGAAATTCCTTCAGACATTACAAAAGTACAATCATACCCACCGGCTTCGAAACCAATCGATCCGGTGGGTATTGGTTTGAGGCACCCCTATTACAGGGAAGTGACCGAAAGTCCGCCCGCTGTCGGCTGGCTCGAGGTTCACCCGGAAAATTACTTCGGCGGCGGCGCGCATCGGCATTTCCTGTCCAAGGCCCGCGAAAAATACCAGATCAGCCTGCATGCCGTCGGCCTTTCCCTCGGCTCCGCCGAACCGGTCAGCGAAGACCACCTGCGCCGTTTCAAGGAGCTTATCGACATTTACCAGCCCTTCAACGTTTCCGATCATGCCTCCTGGAGCGCCAGCGGCAACGCGCATCTGAACGACCTTCTGCCGCTACCTTACACGCAGGAAACGCTGGATACGCTCTGCCGCAACATTTCACAGACGCAGGATTATTTCGGCCGGACGATTCTTGTCGAAAACCCGTCGACTTACGTCGCGTTCGCCAACAATGAAATGACCGAATATGAATTCATGAACCGCGCCGCGCAAAAAACAGGCTGCGGCCTGTTGCTCGATATCAACAATATTTTCGTGCAGTCGCATAATCACGGTTTCGATCCGTTTGAATATATCGACGGCATCAATGCCGGAAAGGTCGGCGAAATCCATCTGGCCGGACACATCGAAAAAGAGGCGGAAAGCGGAATCATTCTGGTCGATACGCATTCCCGCCCCGTCAAAAAGGACGTCTGGGATTTGTACGAACACGCCGTGCGGCGGCTGGGGCCTGTACCGACGCTGATCGAATGGGATCAGGATTTCCCGCCGCTTTCAAAGCTGGTTGAAGAAGCAGCAAAAGCCCGCCAAATTATCAAAAAAGTTACAAGTGAAAGCATCGCCAATGCGGCTGAGTGAAGTTCAAAAGAGATTCAAGGACACGATGCTGGACCATCCGAAAGTTCTGGATGATCCGCCAACGGATTTCGCCGCGCTGTTTGAATCCGGCGACATCCCCCTGCCCGTGCGTTTAAAAGTCTACCGCAACAACATCGTCGGCAGCCTGACCGATGTCATGATCAACAGCCACCCGCTTTTGGAAAAACTGGTCGGGCGCGATTTCCTTGAAATGATGTCGCGCCACTTTGTCCTTGAAAACCCGCCAACCCAAGGCTGTCTTAGCTTTTATGGCGCGACGTTCGATTCATTCATCGAAAATTATGAGTTGGCAAAAGCCATGCCCTATCTGCCGGATATAGCGCGGCTGGAAATCGCCATGAACGAAGCCTATCACGCGCCCGACGACGAACCGCTGACTGCAAAAAATCTTGCCGCCGCGCCGCCGGAAAACCTGAAACTGGAGCTAAGAAAAAGCATCCGGCTGATTTCCTCAAAATACCCCCTGAGCGATATCAGGGATTTTTGCATGGAGGACGACCCGGCCAAAACCATGAACATCGACACAGGCGGCGTAAAACTGATGATTTACAGACCGGCGCTCGATTCCGTTATCGTTAAACTCGATGAGGCCGAGTACGCCATGCTTGAAGCCTTGGGGCACGAAACGGCGCTTGAAGAGGCGCTGGAACAAACGCTCGAAAAACATGAAAGCTTTGATTTTCAGGGGTTTTTGCAACGTCATGTCGCCCTTGAAACCTTTTCCGCGCCGCAGGCGAATATATAGACAATACTTTTCCTGACGGAGATTGAAACCATGATTCTGACCAAAACCGACACCATGCTGGAGCCTTTGCGCATTCTGGCCAATAATTTTCTTTCACCTTTGCTTGTGCTGGGCATTCGCCTTTTTATGGCAGATATTTTTTTCACATCGGGCCTTATCAAATTCAAAAGCTTTCTCAACGGTCAGTGGGATACCACGGTTTACCTGTTCAGGGACGTGCATCCCCTTCCCGGCATCCCCGCCGAACTCGCCGCCATCGGCGGAACGGGCGGCGAGCTAGTTTTGCCCATCCTTCTGGCGCTTGGATTGTTCGGGCGCGCAGGGGCTGCCGGGTTGCTGGTCATGACGGCGGTTATTCAGTTTGCAATCCCAGCCGAATACGGCCTGATGAACGCTGATCATTACCTGTGGATGATGCTTCTGGCAGTTCCCCTTGTCATGGGGCCGGGGAAATTCTCGCTGGACCACCTGCTTTTGAAATTTATCCGCAAATCGTGACGGCATCCCCGCTTGCGCGGGAGGGGCAAATATGCACTACTGGCGCGCATGAACCCGCTGGCACGAAAACTCATTCTGCTGAACATCGCGCTCGATGCCATTGTCATCGACCAGATCAGCAAATGGGCCGTTACGGAACTTGTCATCCGCCCCAAATTCGATGTCATCTTTGTCGATCTGATTTCGTGGATCGTGAAAGCGCCCGAAAAAATGCCCTATACGGCCATCGAGATTTTCCCCTTTTTCAATATCGTCATGGTGTGGAATCAGGGAATCAGTTTCGGCATGCTGGGCGGCGGCGCGGCAACCAATTTTCTCATAGCCATGCCGCTCGCGATTACGGCCTTTTTTATTGTCTGGCTGTTCAGAAGCACCTCGTGGTTTCAGGGTGTCGCCATCGCGCTGGTGATCGGCGGGGCGATCGGCAACGTCATCGACCGTATCAGATTCGGCGCCGTGATCGACTTCCTCGATTTTCATATCGGAGACATTCACTACCCCGCCTTTAACATAGCCGATAGCTGCGTGGTCGTCGGCATCTTCCTGTTGATCTTTCATTCCATATTTCTTGAAAAAAAAGCATGAGACCCTATACTGTCGTGACCATGAAGAATCGTATCCCGTCTTTGTTCCTGATCGCTCTCTGCGCCGCATTTACCGGATGCGGAGGTGTCAAGGAGGAGCTCGGCCTCAACAAGCAGGCGCCGGACGAATTCGCGGTGGTCAAGCGCGCCCCGCTGGCCATGCCGCCCGATTATTCGCTGCGCCCGCCGCGTCCCGGCGCGCCGCGCCCGCAGGAACAGGCAACCTCGGAACTGGCGCGTGATGCCGTTTTCGGCGGCGAAGGCCAGCAACAAACCTCCAGCAGCAAGACAGACGGCGAGTCGATTCTTCTGCAAAAAGCGGGCGGCGGCAACGTCGATCCCAATATCCGCCGAAGGGTCGATAGCGAAACCTCCGACCTTGAGGAACAAAATGTTCCCGTCGCCAAAAAAATCCTCGGCCTTGCGGGCGGGAAAGGTGAAGCCCCGGCCAGCGTCGTCGATCAGGCCGCCGAAGCCGAGCGCCTGCGCAAGAACGCCGAACAGGGCAAGCCCGTGACCGAGGGCGAAACACCCTCCACCATAGAATAATTCGCGTTGAAAAGTTTTTTTGCGGGATGGTTTACGCCTTGTCCCCGGCCCTCAAGCCCTCTAAATTCATAGCCATGATCCGCATCGTTGTTCTGGCAATTCTTGCACTGAGTCCGTTGCACGCTTACGCGCAGGCAGAAACGCAAGCGCCTGTAGCGAGCGAGAAAATTTTCAACGCGGAAACGTTCAAACTCGACAACGGGCTTCAGATCGTCGTCATTCCCAATCACCGCACACCCGTCGTCACGCATATGGTCTGGTACAAGGTCGGCAGAGCCGACGAGCCGCCCGGCAAGTCCGGCATTGCGCATTTCATGGAGCACCTGATGTTCAAAGGCTCCGAGGGGATGGCGCCCGGCGAATTTTCAAAAACGATTCGGGCGCTCGGCGGCAACGACAACGCCTTCACGGGGCAGGACTACACCGCCTATTTCCAGTCGATCGCGGTCGATCATCTTGAAAAGGTCATGACGATGGAAGCCGGGCGCATGCGCGGTATGAACCCGCCGCCCGCCGAAGTGGAATCGGAGCGCAAAGTCATTCTGGAGGAGCGCCGCCAGCGCATCGAGAACGACCCCCGCGCCAAATTCGCCGAGCAGATGGACGCCATGCTGTTCGTCAATCATCCCTACGGCACGCCTGTGATCGGCTGGTTTCACGAGATGGAAACGCTGACATGGGACGATGCCAAAGCCTTTTACGATAAGTGGTATGGTCCCAATAACGCCGTTCTTGTCGTGTCGGGCGACGTGACCGGAAACGCAGTTTATGAATTGGCCAAGAAAATCTACGGCCCTCTGGCCGCCGTGGAAACGATACCTGAGCGCAAACGCACGCTCTCGCCGCCTCTGGGTGCGCAATCGAAACTCCTGCAACGTCACCCCGCCATGCGCGAACCCGTCATCCAGCGCGATTACCGCGTCCCCAGCTACCGCCAGAACGCTGCGGATTCACTTGCTTTACAGGTTTTAGAGGAAATCATGGGCGGCGGGCCGACCTCGCGGTTTTACAAGTCGCTGGTGGTGGAGCAAAAACTGGCCACTGAGTCGGATATGGGCTACCAGTCCGGCGCATGGGACGATTCGACCCTGAGCGTTTACGCTACCCCCGCCCCCGGCAAACACCCTGAAGAGGTCGAACAGGCCCTCGAACAGGAGCTCCGTAAACTGGTCGCTGAAGGCGTTACGGAAGACGAATTAAAAGATGCCAAAACCCGCATGCAGGATGCCGCCGTTTACGCCCGCGACAGCCTGACCGGCCCGGCCATGACGTTTGGTTACGCGCTGACCACCGGATCGAGCGTCGATGATGTCGAATACTGGCCCAGAAAAATCGAGGGCGTTACCGCCGCGCAGGTTCTCGATGTCGCCAGACGTTTCCTCGACCCCGACAAGGAATACGAGCACGCGCCGGTTACGGGCTATCTCCTCCCCCCCGCCCCGGCTGAACCGCCCCCCGCAGCCAACGACAATCAGGAACAGGCGGAACCATCCGCAACACAGGAGAAGGCAGCACCATGAGAACACCCCTGTTGCAAAAGTCTCCTTTGTGCCTTCCCCGCGAAAGCGGGGATCTTCAAACCATTGAAAACAAAGATTCCCGCTTGCGCGGGAAACGCAGTTTTGGAACGTTCAGAACTTTTGCAGCAGGTCTAATATTTGTTATTTTCATCGCCATCTCCTTCCTCCCCGCACCGCTTCAGGCCCGGGACAAGGTTCTGGATATAAAGGAAGTCACCAGCCCCGGCGGCATCAAGGCGTGGCTGGTTGAGGATCATTCGATCCCCGTCATTTCTCTGGAATTTGCTTTCAATGGCGCTGGCGCGGCGCTTGATCCCGCCGAAAAGCAAGGGCTTTCGCGGATCGTTTCCAACACTTTAGACGAGGGCGCGGGCGATCTCGACAGCCAGACCTTCCAGAAAGAATTGCGCGACCTTTCCATCAATCTTTCCTTCAGCAGCGGGCGCGACAATTTCGACGGCCACCTCAAGACATTGACGCGCAACAAAGACCGCGCCTTTGAACTGATGCGCCTTGCCCTGAACGAGCCACGCTTTGACCCCGAGCCAGTGGCGCGCATGATCGCCTCCAACCAGAGCCGCATTCGCTCATCCCTCTCCGATCCCGACTGGATGGCGGTGCGGCTGCTCAACGACATGGCGTTTGAAGGACACCCCTATGCCTTCAACAGCGGCGGCACGCTATCGACGCTCCAAAGCATCACCAGCATCGACCTTGAAAACTTCGTCAAATTCCGCCTTGGGAAAAACAACGTCATCGTCGGTGTTGCCGGCGACATCACGCCGGAGCAGCTTGGCACGGCACTCGATCTGATGTTCGGCAAGCTGCCCAATGTCGCTTTGCAGCCCCCGGCCGATCTGGAAACGCAAAATCAGGGAAAAACCGCGCTTTATAATATCGACATCCCGCAAACCGTCATCGAGATGATCCAGCCCGGCATCAAGCACACCGACCCGGATTTCCACATGGCGCAGATCATGAATTTCACGCTCGGCGGTTCGGGGTTTGGCTCGCGGCTGATGGAGGAAGTGCGCGAAAAACGCGGTCTAACCTACGGCGTTTATTCCGGGCTTTATCATACTTACCGCTTCAACGGCATTTCCGTTTCGACATCAACGGCTAACGCCAATGTCAGACAGGTTCTGGATATCATAAAGGCAGAATGGAAGAAAATGCTGGAAACCCCTGTCACGCAGACGGAACTTGATAACGCCAAATCATATCTTGTCGGTTCGCTGCCGCTTTCACTGACATCGACGGATTCTATTGCCTCCACACTGCTAACCATCCAGGCCGATTCCCTGCCGATCGACTATCTGGATCAGCGCGAAAAAGCGATCAAGGAAGCCAAAATCGAAGATATAACCCGCGTGGCGAAAAGGCTTTTGGCCCCCAACAAATTCGTAACCGTTCTGGTTGGCAAGCCGGAAAACGTTACCCCTACGAAAACCTACGAAAAACTTCCCAATGTCGAATAAACTGACAAAGATGCCCGAATGGAAAGCCCTTGCCGATCATCACAAGGAAGCAAGCTCCGTTCATATCCGCGATCTTTTCGTCCGCGACCCGGCGCGCTTTGACCACTTCCACCTCCGGCATGAAGGGCTTTTATACGATTACTCAAAGCATAACATAACCGCTGAAACCCGCACCCTGTTGCTCGATCTTGCAAAAGTCTGCGGCGCTGAATCACTGCGCGGTGACATGTTCGGCGGCAAGACTATCAACAACACCGAAGATCGCGCCGTGCTGCACACCGCCCTACGGCGGCCTGCAAAAGACAATGTGAAAGTTGATGGTGAAAACGTCATGCCGCTCGTCCATGCGGCGCTGGAGAAAATGAAGCAAGCCGCACAGGCCGTTCGCAGCGGCGAATGGAAGGGCCATACGGGGAAATCCATTACCGATGTCGTCGCCATCGGAATCGGCGGCTCTATTCTGGGGCCGCGCATGGCCGTCAAGGCGCTCGCGCCCTATACTGACCGCAACCTGAAATTCCATTTCGTTTCCAATGTCGACGGCTCGGACCTTTCTGAAACACTTTTGAACCTGCGGCGCGAAACCACGCTCTTTATCGTGGCCTCCAAGACCTTCACGACGCAGGAAACCATGACCAATGCGCTAAGCGCGAAAGACTGGCTCTGCGGCAGACAGAGCCACGACATTGCCAAAAGCCATTTCATTGCCGTCACCGCCGAGGTAAAAAATGCCGCCGATTTCGGTATCGCCCCCGAAAACGTATTTCCGCTCTGGGACTGGGTCGGCGGACGCTACAGCATATGGTCTTCCGTCGGCCTTCCGCTTTGCATTGCCATCGGCCCGGAGAATTTTCAGAAATTTCTGGACGGCGCTTACAGTATGGACAGGCATTTTCAGGATGCGCCGCCCGAAGAAAACATCCCCGTCATCATGGCGCTGGCCGGGATATGGCAACGCAATTTCTGCGACCGCCCTGCACTGGCCATATTGCCTTACGAACAATATCTCGCGGGCCTGCCCTCTTACTTAAGTCAGCTTGAAATGGAATCGAACGGCAAAAGCGTCGATAGGGACGGCAATAAAATCGACTACGCCACCTGCCCGGTCCTTTTCGGCGAAACCGGCACCGATGCCCAGCACAGCTTTTTCCAGATGCTCCATCAGGGCACAGACATCACCCCGTGCGATTTCATCTTATGCGCCAAGACGCAGCACCCCATGGGCGATCACCACCGCAAGCTGCTGGCCAACGGCATAGCCCAGATGCAGGCGATGATGCAGGGCAAGGAAGATACAAAGAACCCGCACAGGAACTTCAACGGCAACCGGCCCAGCACCGCCATCGTTCTGGACCGCCTCGACCCCTATTACCTCGGGATGCTGCTGGCACTCTACGAACATAAGGTCTTCGTTCAGGGCGCTATATGGAACCTCAACAGCTTCGACCAGTGGGGCGTGGAGCTTGGAAAGGTTCAGGCGAAAACCGTACTCTCCAGCCTTGAGAACAGTGGTGCGCAAGGCCTTGATTCTTCGACACAAGGCCTCATTCGGCACGTAAAATCACGCTAAAAATCCTGAGAACAAAACCCCTTAATTTGCATTAGGTTTATCAATTATTAGGCGGCTTGCTGTACGATAAGGAATGCAGGAAGGCTAGGGTCCTAAACGGCGATAGAACTCGCCCGTATTTTGCAAAGAAGAGGCAATGAGAGAAGAAGTCCCCGATCCCAACGAACTGGACCCCGTCAGCCAGATGGAGCTGGACAGCATCATCCGCCAGCACCAGATGTTTACGCAGGGGCAAAACGGCGGATCGCGCGCCGTCGTTCAGTACAAAAATCTTTCCTACCTCAATTTCAACGCCGCCGATCTTTCGCACGCGGATTTCACCGGATCGGCTTTGCTTGAGGCGGATTTGTCCGGCGGCAATTACGCCGGGACCAGCTTTTTCGCCTGCGACATGCGTAACGCCAACCTCAAGGGGGCCAATTTCCGCCGCGCCGATTTCCGCGGCGCTTTCGTCGCCGGGGCCGACCTGACCGGCGCGAACATGGAAGGCGCGGACATGCGCGAGGGCAAGATCATGAAGCGCGGCCGCAAGGGCACGCTCGAAGACCGCAAGCGCACAGCAGGCGAAGGCGCAAAAACCGTCTTCACCGGCGCGAAGCTGACCGGAACCAACATGAAGGGCGTACACGCCAAATCCGCCGACTTTTCCGATGCGGACCTCAGCGGCGTCAACCTTGAAAACGCCGACATGCAGGAAGCCAGCTTCAAGGGCGCGAACCTGACCGACACGGATTTCACCGATTCGAACCTCGTTCACGCCGATATGTCCGCCGCCGTCACCGCCGGGGCCGTCATGGACGGCGCAGAAAAAGCCGGACTAAACCTTCTCAATATCGTCACCGAACGGGATATGGGCGATAAGCTCGAAAATCTCGGCAAGTCCCTGCCCGAGCTTCTGGACGAACACACCTTATGGGTTGCCACCGCCGGACGGAGCGGCCGCCAGCTCGACCTCGGCGGCTATGATCTGCGCGACGTTCTCGACCTCAACAGGTTCCCGTTGACAGCCATCAAAGCCGTAGGGGCGAATTTCCTGAGCCAGAACCTGCAATCGGCGGAGATGCAAAGCGCCGTTTTCGACAAGGCAGATTTCCGCGACTGCAAGATGCAGGAAGCAGACCTGCGCGGCTCCAGCTTCAAATATACGCATTTTTCCCGCGCCGACCTCACGGGTGCGCGGCTCTGCCCTCTGCAATTCGACAATGAGGACGGCTCGCACTGGTTCCAGCGCGTGAACCTCAGCGGCGCGTCCATGCGCTACGCCATCCTGCGCGAGGTCGACATGCGCGATTGCATCATGATGGGTGTGGACCTCAGCAACGCCGTTTTATCGGGCTGCGATCTGCGCCGCGCCGACCTGACGGGCGCGGTGTTGAAAGGCGCAGTTATGGACGATGTGCGGTTGGATGATGCGATTATTGATTTAGGCGCGCTGTAGTTATCCACCGTTGGTCATAACAAATACATTGCTTTAACTGACTTCCTGCGGGCGGCGCGCTATTTTCATCCCATGCGTATACGTTATTTGCCGGAAACCCTGATCAACCAGATCGCCGCCGGGGAGGTCGTCGAGCGCCCCGCCGCCGCCGTAAAGGAGCTTGTCGAAAATTCCATCGACGCCGGGGCAACCAAAATCGACATCGACATCCGGGAGGGCGGTAAAGCCTCCATCATCGTCAGCGACAACGGATTCGGCATGAGCCACGAAGATTTAATCGCCGCACTCGACCGCCATGCCACGTCGAAGCTGCGCGGCGAAGATTTGCTCGATATCAGGCATCTGGGTTTTCGCGGCGAGGCTCTGGCCTCTATCGCCGCCGTGGCGCGGGTGAAAATCATGACCCGCGAAAAAGGAAAAGACGCATGGGAGATCAGCGCCGCTGGCGGCAAAAAGGGCGAGCCTGTCCCCTCCTCTCACCCCATTGGCACGCGCATTGAAGTGAGCGATTTATTTTATGCCACACCGGCGCGGCTGAAATTCATGAAGACGGAGCGCGCCGAATTTATGGCGGTAAAAGATACCGTATCGCGGCTGGCTATGGCGTTTCCGCATATCGCCTTCCGCCTGACGCAGGACGGAAAAACCGCCCTGAACCTGCCCGCCGTGACGGGCAAGAAAGACAGGCTGGTGGCCATATTGGGGCGCGACTTCGGCGGCAACGCCATGGAAATCGACGCCGCCCGCGAGGATATAAAAGTCTCGGGCTATGCGGGCTTGCCGACGCTCCACCGCGGCAGCATGCAATATCAATATCTGTTCGTAAACGGCCGCCCGGTGCGGGACAAGCTTTTGAACGGCTGCGTGCGGGCCTCCTATGCCGATGTGCTGCACCGCGACCGTCACCCCGTTGTGGCGCTGTTTCTTGAACTTCCCTCCTCCGAGGTCGACGTCAACGTCCACCCGGCCAAAACCGAAGTGCGGTTCAGGGACGCGGCGCTGGTGCGTAGCCTTATCATATCCGCCCTCAAGCACGCCATTCATGAGGGCGGATATAGAACCTCTTCGACCGTTTCCACGCATGCGCTTTCGAGTTTACGCCCGGCCAATAATTTTGGCAGCAGAGGCGGCCCGGCCCTCCCCCTGCATCGCGGCGCAAGCCCGGCGGTTCCGGGCAATTACGCTTACGGCAATCTGGCCGAATCCGTCTTTCAAGCCTATACGCCGCAACAGATGGACATCGCGCCATCGGCCAGAGCCGAAGCCGTTCCGCAAGCGCAAACGATAGATGAGAGCTATCCGCTCGGCTCGGCGCGCGCGCAAATTCACGAAAATTACATCATCGCGCAAACAACAGAAGGCCTTGTCATCGTCGACCAGCACGCCGCGCATGAACGCCTTGTCTATGAACGTTTCAAGGCGCAAATCGCAGAAAGCGGCATCGAGCGACAGGGGCTTTTGACGCCGGAAATTATCGATCTCGGAGAAGCGCAGGCCGAAAACCTGCTTGAACACCGGGAAGAAATTTCAAAATTCGGGCTGGAGATCGAACCCTTCGGCCCCGGCGCTGTGGCCGTGCAGGCCGTCCCGGCACTGCTGGGCGGCAAAGCCGACATACAGGGGCTTGTGCGCGATCTGGCCGATGAAATTTCCGATCACGGCCAGACGCAAAAGATGGAAGAGCGCCTGAACGCCATCCTTTCCACCATGGCCTGTCACGGCTCGGTGCGCTCCGGGCGGCGCATGAACGCCGAGGAAATGAACGCCCTTTTGCGCCGGATGGAGGAAACCCCGCTTTCCGGCCAATGCAACCATGGCCGTCCGACCTATATTCAGCTATCATTATCCGACATTGAAAAACTTTTCGGCAGGCGATGAACAGAAACGAACAGGAACAAAAAGAGGTTATAAGGCTCTACAGTGCCTTCGGCGCTTCGCTTCTTTTGATGCTTGTGCCGTCAGCGGCTGTGGCCGTTTTTTCTGCGCTTCTTTTTCTGGGTGTTTTTATTGCCGCCTATGTCATGCGTAAGAAATCCGCACCGGAAAGCCTGTGCGAAAACCACGCGACCTATATCATCCGCACCATATGGATCGGCGGATTCCTTTCGGTTCTGACGATGTCGGCCGCCACCGCCTATATGCTGCCCAATATCGACAACGCGCCGCTTGAGCCTTGCGCCGCCAGCCTTGTGTCGCAGGCGCAGGATCTGGCAAAAAATGAAGACATTGCCGCGCTTTCCCGGCTGATGCAGCCCTGCATGGATGAGTTTATGCACCTTAACGGGCGCGTGTTTCTCATCACCGTAGCCATCACGGCGATTCCGGTGATGCTGTATTTCCTTGTGCGGTTCTGGCGCGGCCTATCGCGAGCCAATGGCGGCTACCGCATCGCAAATCTGAAAAGCTGGCTATAAGAGCTTCAGATAAACCGCAGCCGCTTCCAGATCGGCACGCATGGCACTACGCTTTTTAGCCTCCGCCGGGTCAGGGCCATAAAAATCCTCGTTGTAAATTGCAGCCTTGTGGCGCTCCTCAACATGGGCGCAATCGAAAACCTGCTCCGGCGTAATTTTACCGGCGCAAAACGCCAGACCAAGAATAAGCGAACCGCTCAAACTGGAGACCAGTTGTAAAACCGTGAAAACATCGTCCGTCATTTTATTGACGTGCTCATGCACGGCACTGTGCAAAGCCGCACCCTGCTTGAGCGCCGCCAGCCCGGTCGTCGTCTGAGGCCGGACGCCGAAAGCCTCCGCAAACCAGGCCAGAAACGGGTCCCAGCTTTCCTGCTGCATTTTCGCCAGTTCGGCGGGTTGCGCGGCGCGATAGCATAAAAGATCGGTATCTAAATATTTCATCAGGGCATCCGTCATCGCACTGCGCTCTTTCGACACGCGGTCGATACGGGTCGTCAGAATCTGGGTCAACGGCATCATGTCCGGGACAATTTTTTCGCCCTGCGCCGCCCATTCCTTGACAAGTGCACCCGCCATATCCTCCGACGGTGCCAGCATCACCGCGCCGGAAGGCACCTTGACGGGGCGCCCGTCCAGACGAATGCTAAAGCCGCCAGCCGGTTCGCTTTGAAAAGAAACAAGTTTGTAGAAACGTTTCACGGAGCCGTTCCGCTACAGGGATAGTCGGCGATCTGCTGCGCCGTGGGGATTTGCGCCGCGCTGCGCCAGCCTTCAATAACCTTATCGAAGTTCTCGTGGGTCAGATGAGTGCATCCCGCAGGCGCGGTAAAATTCACATCAATCTCATCATGCCCGGATTTTTTCTCTTTATCTTTTTCGTCCGTCACGGCAGGCCCCCAGATACTTCCGAATTTATCGTAAGCCGCCAGAAACCCTTTTTCGCCCTTGATATCGTTCATGTCCGTAACCGCCACATCGAGCGTACCCGTTACGATGCGCCCTCCTTCCCGCCGTTCAACGACGAGATTGGGCTTTACGGTGCCGGAGGTGCCGAATTTTATATCCCCCTCAACCCGCAGCTTCCCTTTGCCCTTGCGTGTAAAGTCCAGTTTTCCAGTGATAAACTCCTCGGGAACCCCCAGAGAAATATCCTGCACAAAGACAC
This sequence comes from Micavibrio sp. UBA5703, assembly GCA_002420015.1. Classification (GTDB taxonomy): domain Bacteria; phylum Pseudomonadota; class Alphaproteobacteria; order Micavibrionales; family Micavibrionaceae; genus UBA5701. The sequence continues at coordinate 857 of DIHF01000010.1, read as the reverse complement.
GCCCGCTTCTTTCGGCCATAACGCCCTGCGCCTTCAGATCGCCGACATTGACTTTAAAAGAACGGTCGGGCGCAAACTTATAGGAACCGCCAAGATCAAGCATATCGATCTCGAAATTCGCATCATGCGTCCCCAGCTTGCCGCGCCCCTGGAAAAACGCCTTCCCCTGTTCCTCGGCGCCAAGAATACCGGCGCTCTCGATTACTACTTCCTGCGCATTCAGCGTGCCGGGCGCAGCAGTCATATCTTCAAGCTCCAACCCTTTGAGTTGCCGCTTACCAAGTGCCACCGACGCGAAGCTGATCGAACCAAACAGCCTGCCGACCGTCACAACAGGCTGGTTTTCGACATCGGGCCTGTACATGTGCACTTTCTCGACATCGATGCTGATATTGGGAAAAAACGTCATCTTGTTAAGCGTTTCGATCTTCACCACCAGCCCGGTCGTTTCGGCCAGATATTGTTCGATGGATTGCTTGAGCGTATCGCTATTGCCGCCCATATTGGCCATGACGGTGAAAATGACCAGAAAGAACGCCGCGACAAAAAAGGTGACCTTTGAAAGGGTCACGAACCAGTCATAGGCGCTGCGCCGCATTTTTTGTGGTTCCGTCATGCACTCGATTATAAAGGGGTCAGGACCGCAATCAAGCGGGTATATCCGCAAAAGGGTCTTTCCTGTGGGAGCTTTCAAACCCGAGCGCCTTCCAGCTTTTCTTAAGTTCCGGCGGCAGAGGCGCGGAGATATCCAGTTTTCCCTTGCCCATCGGATGCGGGCAGATAATCCGCGCCGCGTGAAGATGCACGCGCCGCTCGGTCTCCACCCCTTCGATGCGCGCCGCCGCGCCGCCGTATTT
>DIHF01000024.1:7808-9900 GCA_002420015.1 Micavibrio sp. UBA5703 | reverse complement strand
GGTGTCATGTTGTCAGCCATCTCACATCACCTCAATCTCGGCCTGCAAGGCGCCCGCGGCCTTGATTGCCTGTAAAATGGTGATGATATCGCGGGGCTGCATGCCGAGGCGGTTGAGGCCCGTCACGAGATCCTGAAGCGTTACGCCCGTCTCCAGCATTGCCAGTTTCACATCGTCGCCCGCATTGACCGAAAGATCGGTACGGGGGACGATGACGGTCTGGCCTTGCTCGGCGAAGGGGTTGGCTTGCGACACCTGCGGCGTTTCAGTGACCTTCACAGTCAGGCTGCCTTGCGCGATCGCCACGTCGCTTATGCGAACATCCGCGCCCATGACGATCACGCCCGATCTTTCACTGATGACGACGCGGGCGGGCTGGTCGGGCTGGATCGGAAGCTGTTCGATATCGGTAATGAGGTCGACAATGGTGCCGTCGTAATTTTCAGGACGCTTCAATACGACGCTGCCGGAGTTTTCTGCGCTGGCAAGATTTGCCGAGGTAAAGCCGTTGATGGCCTGTGCGATGCGCCGGGATGTCGTAAAGTCCGGGTTGCGCAGCGCCAGACGAACTTGCTGGAGTTCCTCCAGCGTAAAGTCGATCTCGCGCTCGACGATTCCGCCGCCCGCGATGCGGCCCGAGGTCGGGATGTTCTGGGTGATCGTTGCGGCTTCGCCTTCGATGGAATAGCCGGAGATGCTGATTTCGCCCTGAGCCACGGCGTAGACTTCTCCGTCGGCTCCAAGAAGGGGTGTGACCAGAAGCGTGCCGCCTTGGAGCGAACTGGCATCGCCCAGCGAGGAAATATTCACGTCGATGCGCGAGCCTTGATTGGTGAACGGGGGCAGGGTGGCAGTAACCATCACGGCGGCGACGTTGCCTGTGTTCATGTTTTTATCGCGAACGCTGACGCCGAGGCGCTCAAGCATGGCCTCAAGGCTCTGGCGTGTGAAGGGGGAGTTGTTTAACCCGTCGCCCGTGCCGTTGAGGCCCACCACGATACCATAGCCGACAAGCTGGTTCTCACGCACGCCTTCGATATCGACGATGTCCTTGATGCGGGTGGTTTTGGCCTGTGCCGTACCTGCGACAGCCAGCAGGACCATAAGGATCACAAGGAACAATCCGAGGATTTCCCTGACGATTCGGTCTGTCTTATCGGGTGTGCGGTATATTCCTTGCACGGTCGTTCCTCTATCTGGCGCCGGAAAAATTTTCTCTGCAGACACTTCGGCGCAGGAAGGTATATGCGAATGTTGTGCCAGTTTTTTGTGGTTATATTTTCTATATGTTTCAATAAGTTAACCATCGTTTGAAAATATGAAAATTTATTAGAGGCGGAAGTTTTTGGCCGTTATGGTGCAGCGCGGGTAATTCTTTCCGTGTGCGCCGTTTGTAAAATGGCGCTATACTGAATCGCTAAGACTTAAATTTAGGTGCGTGATGAAAGTAGAAGGCCCGGGCAAGGCGCAAGCCACCTCCAAGACCAAGAAATCCGGTGGCGTTTCGTCAGCCGGGGGGAATTTCGGCGACATGGTTACGGGCGGTGCGCAGGAGGCAGCCAAGACCACGGCAACGCGCTCGATCGCGCAGGTCGATGCGCTGCTGGCCATACAGGGGGCCGAAGACCCGACAGAGCGCGCCTCGCGCGGGCGGGCGATGCGGCGCTCAAACGCCATCCTCGACGGGCTGGAAAAGATACGCGTGGCCATGTTGACCGGGAATCTGACGGTCGGCCATATGGTCGATATCGCCGATGTCGTGGCGGCCCACCGCGAAAAAATCATGGACCCGGCTTTGACCTCTATTATGGATGAAATCGACCTGCGGGCGCAGGTGGAACTGGCGAAGATGCGGGTAACGCTGGATAAAAGGAGGTAAAAATCCTTGATTTTCCTGTGTGACCCCACATATATTTCATCTTCATTTTAGCGCTTGAGTTGAATAACGGGGATTGAGACTATGGCTAAAACAAAGGCAAAATCCAAATCGGCTGTAAAAAAAGCGATCAAGAAGGTCGTGAAGAAAATCACCTCCCGCAAGGCTCCGGCGAAGAAAAAGCCTGCGCCGAAGAAGGGGGGAGGTAAAAAGCCG
>DIHF01000024.1:0-7472 GCA_002420015.1 Micavibrio sp. UBA5703 | reverse complement strand
CCAAAGAAGTAAAAAAGGAGACGACACAGAAAACAGGGACGAAAAAAATAGAAATAAAAGTGCCAATATCAAAAACAGAGGTAAAGAGGGTTATAGTGGACAATACAACGATAAACAGACCGAAGGCGCCCAAGGGGCCGCCGAAGAAAAGCGAACTGAAAGATCCCGCGCCGGTGATCGTGCCCGTTGTCAGGGAGCGTCCGGCCAACAAACCCAGCAAGGTCAGCGGCGTCATCGTGCCGCCCGATTACAATCCCCACAAGGACAAGGGCGAGTTCATGAACCCGGTGATGCTGGCTTATTTCAAGCAGCTTCTTCTGAAGTGGCGCACGGATCTTATCCGTGAATCCGAACACACCATCCGCGAGACGTTGCAGGAGACCGAACTCCAGCAGCCCGATCTGGCCGACCGCGCTTCCGCCGAAACCGATCACGCGCTCGAACTCCGCACCCGCGACCGCGAGCGCAAGCTGATCTCCAAGATCAATCAGGCGCTTGAGCGCATCGAGGAAGGGGAGTACGGATACTGTGAGGAAACCGGCGAGCCGATTTCCATTGCCCGCCTCATCGCCCGCCCCAATGCCACGCTCAGCCTCGAGGCGCAGGAACGCCACGAGCGCATGGAAAAAACCCAGCGGGATGATTGATTGGACTTTGTTATTGAACCTTATGTTCGGATTCAAAATCTGGCAAAGGATACGATGACAGAACTCCTTGAGTTTGTCCGGCCCGGTGTCACAGAGAAAGACATTGCGGCAAAGGCAAAAGCCCTTTTGCAGCAAAAGGGTATCAAAAAATTCTGGTATTATGATATTGCAGCTCTTGTTCTGGTTGGGCCCCGCACCATCCTCTCAGTTTCCGGACGCGAGTATATGCCGACGGATATGGCTGTTCAGGAAGATGATCTTGTCACAATCGATTTAAGCCCTATGGATGGAATATATTGGGGTGATTATGCGCGTTCCATTTATGTAGAGGGAGGAATTGCGAAATCGGAGCCGTCCAAGGCAGGACTGAGGAATGGCTTTAATCTGGAATCTTCATTACACAATCATTTAGTTCACATTGCGCACCCTGACATGACAGCGCATGAGTTGTGGGTTGGTATGAATGGTCTTATTGAAAGTTATGCCTTTGAAAATCTGGATTTCAAAAGCAACCTTGGGCATTCCATAGAAAGGGATATGAAACAAAGGCGGTACATCGAAGAAGGCAATGAGTCGATCTTGAAAGATTTTGGTCTTTTTACTTTCGAGCCGCATATACGCCAAAAAGGGCAGAATTTTGGTTTCAAGCATGAAAATATTTACTATTTTGTGGAAAACGCCCTGCATCTTCTTTGATTGCAGGAATCATGCTGCTGACGAAGCAATCCAAGAAATATGAACGCGAAGTTTCGAAGGTGCGAAGGAATAGTCTTCGTCACTTCGGGGCTTCGCGTAAAAATCAAAGGCTGGATTGCTTCGCATCCTGTGGATGCTCGCAATGACGAGGTTTTAAAATTTAGCCAATTTAATAGCGCTGTCTTACTTTCTTCGTCATGCCCGCGAAGGCGGGCATCCGGTCTTTTTAAAAGAGTCCAGACACCCGCCTGCGCGGGGGTGACGGTAAAGAGGGAAGCGTGCGCACCGTGTCCCAATGATTTTTTATAGTCATTTAAAATAACAATCAGACACTTCGTCATCACACGTTTTTGCAAAGCAAAATACGTGTGATCCATACATGTCCGCCGAAGAGCGAAGGCGGATGGATTGCACGGACAAGCCGTGCAATGACGGTGTTTGATTTGATATGTCGGTTTCTTAGTTTAAACGGCTATAGGCCAAAAAATCCGGCCCTTTGCAGGGCCGGTAAGTTTGTTGGGTGGGTAAACTGGTTGCTGGTGATTTAGGAATTTGGTGATTTGGAAGTTTTCTAAATCCCTAAGTCACCAAGCACAAAATCTCTAAAACGGGAAGATCACGTCGTAAAGCTGCTGACCGTAGCGGGGCTGCTGCATATCGGTGATCTGGCCTTCGCCACCGTAGGCGATACGGGCTTCGGCGATTTTCTCATAGGAAATTGTGTTAGCGGTTGAAATATCCTCAGGCCGGATGACGCCGTCTATCGCCACGATCCGCTTTTCGTAGTTGACCAGCGCTTCCTGGCGGCCGTGGATGACCATGTTGCCGTTGGGCAGAAGCTGCGTGATGAGCGCGGCCATTTTGAGTTCTATTTTTTCCTCGCGGTCGGTGGTGCCGGAACCCTGATAATTTGAGGTTGAGTCCATATCCGCAAGGTTCGCATTGCTGACCGCTTCGGGCAGAACATCGGCCAAGGCCTGTTCGTATCCCAAAAGGCTGCCCAGCCCCGCGCCCTCGCTGGAGGAGCGCGAACGGTCCGTCTGGTTGTCGATTTCCGCCTTGTCGTCGATTTCGATCAGAACGGTGATGATGTCGCCGACATTGGCGGCGCGCTGGTCCTTGAAGAAGGTCACGCGGTCCGATTGCCAGAGCGAATTTTGCTGACGCACGACATTCTGCGGCGCGGGCATCGGCAGGCTGACCGGCTGATAGCCTTCCTGTGTCGTCGGGTTGGAGATCTTGGCCATCTCAGGCGCTTTGCCGACATTGGAGAGGCGCTCCGACATATTGCCGCAGGCTGTCAAAGCCATGCAGGCCAGAAGGGTAAACCCGGCCTTCATCATGTGATCGTTCTTATTATTGTCATTCTTACGCATCATGTACCTCTTTTCTATTCAGCCTGCACGGTGACTTCGCGTTCGGCGGTTACCACGGCCTGAACCGTGCGGTTGCTGGCGGTGTTGACGACACGGATCAGGTCGCCTTTTGCCCCGTTTTCAAGCGCCTTGCCCATCGCCGTGAGGCTGAGCATGCCTTCCTGAAAAACCATGGTGACGGCGTCGCCGCGCGCGACGATGCGGGGCGCTTCGATTTCACCCGCCTGAATCGGCTTTCCGGCATGGATGAAACGGCGCGGCGTCATGCCGTTCAGCTCGTCAGCATTCATGATGTATTCGTTGTTCAGGCTCTTTGTCGGCATATCGACCAACTCGATATCGTTCATGCCGATGATGGTGCCGCTTCGCAGCGTCTCACGCAGGACCGGAATGCTTGTGACGCGCTCGATCTTACCGCTGAGCTTGGCACGATGGATCGCGTTGCCGCCGGAGGGGGCGGAAAGATTTGCCGTGAACGTGTCTTTCTCAGGGTCGAAGCTGACTTCGGTGATATCGAAGGTCGCGGGCTGGTCGTGGGGCAGGGTGATTTCCGGCGCTTGGCCGAGGAAGTCAAGATCGTATTTGCCCGCCAGACCTTTTGCCGCCAGCGCTTTCCTAAGTTCATCCTTGATGCTTTCGCTGCAGACCGTCGTTGCGGCACGGCTCAGCACGACCTGATCGGCGGTGCTGGTCGGGCGCCAGGGAACATCAAGCGCAATGGCAACGCGCATCAGGGTGCGGGCGTTCAAGACCATGTCCGTGCCGGGTTGTGGGGCGGGGCCGAGAACCTTGTCCGCACCGCCCTCAAGCCCGTAGAAAACATCACCCAGCTTGATGTTGTTGTCTGTGACAACGGTGTTTTCCTTCAGGCCGACGGCGTTGCCGGCCTGTGATGCTCCGATCAGGAGCAGCATGCCGGAGAACAGCGAAAGAACAAGCGTCAGCATCCTTGCCGTGAGGCTCCAGCCGTTCCAGATCTTTCTTGCCGCGTTCATGGACTTATACTCCTGTTACACTCCGTTAGCGAAGCTGCGTAATGGTTTGCAGCATTTCATCCGATGTCGAAATCACCGTCGAATTCATTTCATAGGAACGCTGCGCGGTGATGAGCATGGTAATTTCCTCCACCACGTTGACGTTGGATTGTTCAAGCGCGGCTTGCCGCACGCGGCCGAACTGGTCCTGGCCCGGATTGCCGGTCGTGGGCGCGCCCGAGGCTTCGGTTTCGAGCAACAGGTTGTCGCCGATGGCGTCGAGGCCGGCCGGGTTCACAAAGGTCGCAAGCTGGATTTGTCCGAGATTTGAAATGGCGGTCTGGCCCTGGATTTTGGCCAGAACCTCGCCTTCTTCATTGATGTCGATGTTGATCGCATCGGCGGGGATCGTGATGCCCGGTTCGATCAGGAAGCCCTGTGTCGTCACCAGTTCGCCGTTCTCGTTGACCTGGAACGTGCCGTCGCGTGTATAGGCGGTTTCGCCGTTTGGCATTTGAATCTGGAAGAACCCGTCGCCCGTGATCGCAAGGTCGAGCGGGTTTTCGGTGATGCGGATCGCGCCTTGCTCGTGCATGCGGTAAACGGCGGCCGGGCGTACGCCGAGGCCGAGCTGAATGCCTGAGGGCACGATGGATCCGACATCCGACGAGGTAGAGCCGGGGCGGTCGATGTTTTGATAAATCAAATCCTGAAACGCGGCGCGGCGGCGCTTGAAGCCGGTCGTCGTCATGTTGGCGATGTTGTTGGAAATCACATCCACGTTCAACTGCTGGGCCAGCATGCCCGTTGCGCCGATATCCAATGATCTCATTTTACGTTCTCCTTAAAGTTCAATTCCTATGCGTTCTGCGTCAGCTTTTGTATGGCGCCGCGCAATCTATCGTTTTCCGACTGCAAGAGCTTCTGCACGTTCTGAAAGGCGCGCAGGGTGTCGATCATGCGTGTAACCTCGACGACGGGCTTGATGTTCGAGCCTTCGAGCGATCCTTGCGTGACGACGGTTTTTTCCGAAGGGGTGGCCGGTACATCCGCCCGGTAGAGGTTGTTGCCGAGTTGTTCGAGTTTCTGCACGTCCTCGAATTCGACAACCATCAATTGTCCGACGGCACCATCCTGATTGGAGATGATACCTTTCTTGTCGATATTGATTTCGCTTGAATTGGACGGAATGATGATCGGCGAGCCACCCTGATCGACGACCGCAAGGCCCGAAGCCGTCACCAGCGCACCGCCGGTGCCGAGCTGGAAGTGCCCGTCGCGGGTATAGGCGACCTGCCCGTCGGGGGCCTGTATGCCCAGAAAGCCGGGGCCGGTCAGGGAAACGTCCAGCGGGTTTTCGGTGATTCGCACCGGGCCGGGGTCCGTGATCTGGTACTGGCCGTGATCGACGACGAAGGAAAGCGGGTCCTTCTGGCCTCTGGGGTCGGAAATAAATTCCGAAAAGACCAAATTCTGGCCGCGAAATCCGGGCGTGTTCATGTTCGCCACGTTGTTGGCGATAATGTCCATGTTCCTTTGCAGCGTTACCTGCCGGGACAAGCCTATATAAATACTGTTTTCCATACGGAAAGGTTCCTGTAGTCGTTGTGGTGACACTACGCCGCAGAGTGCTTTGCACGAGCCGTGCCAAGTGAAATTTTTGTTAAAATTCAATAGGTTGAATTTATCGCACCTGAGGGATTGTGGCGTGCGCAGTTCGTTTTTTGCTATCCGGCGGTGCGCCGGGGCAAAAATTTCCCCCAGATGTCTTGGCGGACCGGGTGGGGGCCGTTAGACGCACAAGTGCATTTATCCTATAATCCGCCGGAGTTATCCGTTAGGATCAAGGCGTTGCGTTCCGGTGCAATTTTCCAGAGGCTGGGGAAACCAATGGCAGACAAGAAAAAAGAAAAAGAAGAAGAAAAGGACGAAAAAGACGCAGGCGGTGAGGGCGGCGGCGAAGGCGCAGCCGAAGGTGAGGGTGCCGAAGGCGAAGGCGGCGGCTTTGATCTCAAGAAGATTATTTTGTTTGTTGTTGTTCCCTTGTTGCTGCTGATCGGCGGCGGCGGGGCGGGGCTGTATTTTACCGGGATGCTGGACGGACTGCTCGGCAAAACCGCCGAGGTGCCGCTTTTGGACGAGCATGGTGAGCCTGTACTAGACGAGCACGGCAACCCCGTCATGGCTCCTAAAGAGGAAGCAAAGGATGATGGCCACGGCGAAAAGAAGGGTGGCCATGGTGAGAAAAAAGGCGGCGGCGGGCATGGGGAGGAGGGCGGCGATTCCGCTTTTCTGGCTATACCCACCATGATCGTCAATTTGAATACGCAGGACGGCAATCCGCGCTATCTGCGGCTGACGGTGCAGCTTGAACTGGAAGACCCGGCGGACAAGGCGGCTGTCGAGGCCATAATTCCGCGTGTGATCGACCAGTTTCAGACCTATCTGCGCGAGCTGCGCGTGAAGGATTTGCGCGGCAGCGCAGGGATTTACAGGCTGCAAATGGAGCTTTTATGGCGCGTGAACCAGGCGGCGGCACCGTCCAAGATCAAGGATGTCCTGTTTCAGGAAATCTTGATCCAGTAGTGCTACAATGGTCCTGTGGAACCCTATCGGCATGAATTTTGCGTGTCACCGGATACAGATCGGTAAAAATAACCAAGGTCGGGTATGAGCGATAGCGAAACAAAGGAAATGAGCGCCGAAGAAAAGGCCATGATGGAGCAATGGGAATCCATGGCCGGGGACGATGCTGGCGGTGGCGATGCCACGGTCGGTGCCGATGCTGTACCGAGCTTTGGCGCGGGCGGCGGCGATGGCGCCAATACTCGCATTCTGAATCAGGAAGAAATCGACTCTCTGCTGGGCTTTGACGACGATGCCGCCGGAGGTGGGGAAACGTCGGGCGTGATGGCGCTCATCAATTCGGCGATGGTGAACTATGAACGCCTGCCGATGCTCGATATCGTTTTCGACCGCCTTGTGCGCCTCATGTCAACATCGTTGCGCAATTTGACTTCCGACAACGTCGAGGTGTCTTTGGATCAGGTGTCCACCGTGCGTTTCGGCGATTACATGAATTCAATTCCGCTTCCCGCGATGATTTCCGTCTTCAAGGCGGAGGAATGGGACAATAACGGTTTGCTGGTGACGGACTCGGCGCTTATTTATTCGGTTGTCGATGTTCTGCTGGGCGGCCGCAAGGGCACGCCTTCGATCCGCGTCGAGGGGCGGCCTTATACCACCATCGAAAGCAAGCTGGTGGAAAAGATGGTTCAGGTGACGCTCAGCGATCTGTCTTCGGCTTTCGACCCGCTCTCACCCGTCAGCTTTAACCTTGACCGCATGGAAACCAACCCGCGCTTTGCTACGATTTCGCAAAGCGGCAATGCCTGCGTTCTGGCGCGCCTGCGCGTGGATATGGGCGACCGTGGCGGCCGCATTGAGGTTTTGATCCCCTATGCAACGCTTGAGCCGATCAGGGAGCTTCTGCTTCAGATGTTCATGGGCGAAAAGTTCGGCCGCGACTCCATCTGGGAAAGCCACCTGACGCAGGAGCTTTATAAAACCGATGTCCAGCTTCAGGCTATTTTGGGCGAGTTGACCTTGCCGCTCGGCGAGATGCTGAACTGGAAGGTCGGTACGCAGGTGCTCTTTTCAACCCGCACCGATGAGGACCTTGAGATGCGCTGCGGGCATTTTCCTATGTTTCGCGGGCCTGTGGGCCAGCGGCAGGGCAGCATTGCCCTGCGGATAGAAACTTATGTGCCGCCTGAAAA
>DIHF01000009.1:14531-24055 GCA_002420015.1 Micavibrio sp. UBA5703 | reverse complement strand
AAATTGCTCGGCCAGTTCGATCTGGTCGGCATTCCCCCTGCCCCGCGCGGCGTGCCGCAAATCGAGGTCACTTTTGATATCGATGCCAACGGCATCGTGAATGTTTCGGCCAAGGACAAGGCCACCAACAAGGAACAGCAAATCCGCATCCAGGCTTCCGGCGGCTTGTCGGATGCCGACATTGAGCAGATGGTCAAGGAAGCCGAGTCGAACGCCGAAGGCGACAAGAAACGCCGTCAGCTGGTCGAGGCGCGCAATCAGGCCGAAGGGATGATCCACTCCACGGAAAAATCCATGGCTGAACTTGGCGCGCAATTGCCTGCTGCTGACAAAGCAAAAGTCGAAGCCGCTATTGCCGATCTCAAGGCCGTTATGGACGGTGAAGACTCCGAAGCGATCAACTCCAAACTAAATGCTTTGGCGCAGGCCAGCATGAAGATCGGCGAGATGGCCTACCGCAAGGCGCAGGAAGCCGAAACCGGCGAACCAGACAGCGCCGCCGCCGAGCCGGTTTCCCCGGCGGGCGAGGCGGAGGTCGTCGACGCCGACTTTACGGATATCGAACTTGAGGACGATGACAACAACAAGGGTAAAAAGACTGGGTAAGTACTGATTATAGTCGTTTAAAATAGAAATAGGTCATTGCGGGTATACACAGGATGCTCGCAATGACGAATGAAATTTCGAATAAAAATGAGATCAGACAAACAGAACAAACCCGTATCCTATTATGACGTCCTGCATGTCACGCCGGACGCAACGGATGACGAAGTGAAGAAAAAGTATCATATGCTGGCAAAGATTTTTCACCCGGACCGCAATCCGAAGGACCGCCGCATGGCCGAGCACCGCTTCCGCCTGATCAATGAGGCTTACGCCAGCCTCAAAACCCGCGAAAAGCGCCTTGCCTATAACCGCCTTCTGAACATGCAGCAGGAAGCCTTAAAGCAAACTGCCCTGCCCGCTGCTGAAAACGACAACCGCAAAAATTCCCCGCAAAACTGGCTGGCGGGGTTTGCCGGCATATTCTGGCCTGCGATGGGCCGCGTAAAGAGTGCGGGCGGCAAAACCAATGTCTAAAAAAGACTTTTACGAAGTCCTCGGCGTGAACAAGGGCGCAAGTGCGGACGAGTTGAAAAAAGCCTACCGCAAACTGGCCATGCAGTATCACCCCGACCAGAACAAGGACAGCAAGGAAGCCGAAGAAAAATTCAAGGAACTCAACGAAGCCTACGACGTCCTGAAGGACGAGCAAAAGCGCGCGGCCTATGACCGTTACGGTCACGAAGCGTTTGACGCCGCAATGAGCGGCGCACGCGCAGGCGGCGGATTCTCCGGCGCGGGGTTCAGCGGCGCGTTTTCCGACATTTTCGAGGACATGTTTGGCGATTTCATGGGCGGCGCACGGGCGCGCAGCACCGGACCTGTGCGCGGCTCCGACGTGCAATACACCCTCGAGATGACGCTGGAGGAAGCCTACAAGGGCACGGAAACCACCGTTAAAATCCCCCTGAATGAAGAATGCGAAACCTGCAGCGGCAGCGGCGCGGAGCCGGGAACATCGTCGGAGAACTGCGACACCTGCAACGGTCAGGGCCGCGTGCGCCAGCAGCAGGGGTTTTTCACCATCGAGCGCACCTGCCCCAAATGCGGCGGCGCGGGCAGCACCCTGAAAACGCCGTGCAAAGCCTGCCGTGGCGCGGGACGGCAGCAAAAAACCAGAACCATCAAGATCAAAATCCCCGCCGGGGTCGATAGCGGACGGCGGGTGCGGCTGCAGGGCGAAGGCGAAGCCGGAATGCGCGGCGGTCCGCGCGGCGACCTTTACGTTCTGATTGCCTTAAAACCGCACAAAATTTTCAAGCGCGAAGGCGCCAATCTTCACTGCCGCGTGCCAATCCCGGTCACCAAAGCCGCGCTGGGCGGCGAAGTCGACGTGCCTACCATTCAGGACGGAAGCGCCAAGGTGAAAATTCCGCCCGGCACGCAAACGGGGCAGCAATTCCGCCTTAAAGGAAAAGGAATGACCGTGCTGCGCTCAGATTCCGTGGGCGACATGTATATCGAAATATACGTCGAAACGCCTGTGAACCTCGACAAAAAGCAGCAGGACCTTTTACGCCAGCTCGACAAAACCATTGGCGATGGCGCGGCGGGAAGCAAGCACTCCCCCGAATCCAGCGGATTCTTCAAAAAAGCCCGGGAATTCTGGGACGACCTTAAAGAGTGAACCTCCTTTGTCATCCTGAAGCGTCGAAGACGCTGAGGGATATTGTAACTGATTCTAAAATTTTCGATCGGTCCAAATCCCATTTCACAGGAAGGCACGAAGACACAAAGATGAATAGAATCATTTCATTATGAATGATTTATTCTATCTTCGTGCCTTTGTGTCCTTTTGTGAAAACGACTGTTCGGCCCATCGGTAGTTATAGGCTTGGCTATAAAGGCATCCCTTTCAAAGGTTTGGCTTTCGCTCGGGATGACATATGTGTATAAAATACGGGGAAGAAGGTAAAGAAAATGAAAATTGGCGTTGCTGGCTGTAAGGGCCGCGTTGGCACTTTGATCGTAAACGAAATTCTCTCCGGCAACTGGCAGGGCGCAGAACTTGCCGGGGGTACAGTCGCACCCGGCGAAAAACCGAAATCCGATTTCTTCGTCACCGACGACCCATCCGCCCTGTTTGAACGCGCCGATGCGGTCATCGACTTCACCTGCCCGACGGCGACACGCCTGCACGCCGAAATCGCCGCGAAGCAGAAAAAAATTCTGGTCGCCGGGACAACGGGCCTCACCGCCGCCGATGAAAAAGTTCTGCAACTCGCCGCCAAAAATTCTCCCATCGTCTACGCCGCGAACATGAGCGTAGGCGTCAACGTCCTGCTGGCACTGGTCGAACAGGCCGCCTCACGCCTCGGGCCGGACTGGGACATTGAAATATTCGAAAGCCATCATAAGAACAAGGTCGATGCGCCCTCCGGCACGGCGCTGGCCATCGGCAAGGCCGCCGCCAAAGGCCGCAAGGTCGACCTCGATAAGGTCGCCGATTACGCCCGGAACGGCCACACCGGGGCGCGTAAAACCGGCAATATCGGCTTTTCCGTTGCACGCGGCGGCGACGTGGTGGGCGAGCATACCGCCTATTTCTACGGCGAAGGCGAGCGCATCGAGCTTGGCCATATCGCCACAAACCGCGCCCTGTTCGCACGCGGCGCGCTGCGGGCCGCGCTCTGGGCCAACGGCCAAAAACCCGGCCTTTACTCCATGCGCGATGTGTTGGGGTTGTAGGACTACCCTACGCCCTCTCCGCCTTCAAAATCTTTTCTTTCAGCTTCGGGCCCCAGCCGTAATTGCCGACGCCGCCGCTGCGCGGCAGAACGCGGTGGCAGGGAACGATCAGCGAAACCGGATTGGCCCCCACGGCGCTGCCCACGGCGCGCACGGCTTTTGGCTTGCCGACGTCGTTGGCGACATCCGCATAGTAGCTAACCTCTCCCTTGGGAATTTTGAGCAGCGCTTTCCACACCGCCAGTTGAAACGGCGTCCCCTGTAGATCCAGCTTGACGGACGCTTCGCGCCCCCGCTCCCACGCGCTTAAAACTTTCACCGCCAGCCCGGCAATCGCCTCATCATCCTGCACCAGTTCCGCGCCGGGAAAATATGCCTTCATGCGCTTATACCCATCACCCTTGCGGTTTCCCTTCGTCATGAAGCCCAGCCAGCACAGCCCCTGCCCCGTTTTGGCCAGAACCATCTCCCCGAACGGCGAGTCGTAGAAACCATAGGTGATTTTTTTCATGACAAAGCCCCTTGTGAACGCTATCTCGTATATATGCCGATGAGTGAAAAGAACATACACGAATTTTTCCGCCGCCTGAAGGCGAAAAATCCGCAACCAAAAAGCGAGCTTGAATGGACGAACCCGTTTACGCTGCTCGTGGCGGTTGTGCTTTCGGCGCAGGCCACGGATACCGGCGTCAACAAAGCAACCAAAGAACTTTTCAAGGTTGTCGATACACCGGAAGAAATGCTGGCGCTTGGTGAGGCGGGCCTGAGGGAACACATCAAAACCATCGGGCTTTTTAACACCAAGGCAAAAAACGTGATCGCGCTTTCACAGATCCTTGTCGATGAATATGGCTCGCAGGTGCCGGACGATCGTGACGCGCTGGTCAAGCTCCCCGGCGTGGGGCGCAAGACTGCGAACGTTGTTTTGAACGTCGTCTTCGGCCAGCCGACCATGGCCGTCGATACGCACATCTTCCGCGTTTCCAACCGCACGGGCCTGGCACCCGGCAAAACGCCCGAAGCCGTTGAGGATGCGCTTTTAAAACGCGTGCCGGAAGAATACCTTCTGCACGCCCATCACTGGCTGATCCTGCACGGGCGTTATATATGCAAAGCACGCAAGCCCGATTGCCCCGCCTGCCCGGTCCGGGATTTGTGCATGTATAAGGAAAAAACCATCTAGAAAAAAACCGGGCCTTTGCAGGCCCGGTTCCGTAATCGTTTAAATCTCAGCCGTATTATTCGGCAGCCATCGCCTTTTGCGCGAACAAGCCATGACCGTCGCTGTTGGCGGGCGCGGAAGATTGTCTTTCCTTGCTCTCGCTTCCCTTGACGGAAACTTCTTTGGCCTTGCGCGGCGCGGCTTCGGCCTGCGCCTGTTTCAGCGGCATGATCTTGCCTTCGATAACGGCACCGGCTTCGACTTCCAGTTCGCGGTAAGCGATGGAGCCGGTGATCGTGCTGGTGCGCTTGAGGACCAAACGGCCATTAACGGCGATATCGCCTTCAAAGCGGCCGGCAATGACAGCTTCGTCGATTTCAACGGTGCCGTAGAAAGTTCCCGTCTCGGCGACTTCCAGAACGCGTGCGCCCTTAAGCGAAGCCTCGATCGTACCTTCGACGATAAGCTGGTCGCAGGACTCGATCTCGCCCGACATCGTAATGCCAGCGCCGATGGTCAGCGTACGCTCGGCATTCTGGTTTTTCTCTGCAATGTTGCTTGCGGAAGGCGCCGGAGCGGCAGCCATCGTCGGTGCGGCATAGCTCGAACCCGGATATGCACCCGGATAACCGCCCGTCGCGACGCGGCCAGGCTGCTGCGGACGCTGATACGGTTCAAAGCTGCGGGGGCGTGCCAGCTCGGGCTGTCTTTCCGAGCGGTCGTTGCCTGCGTTGTTGTCTTCTGCCTGAGCGGTCATTGGATTAGGTTCCTTTTTCTGGTTGGATGTTAAAATTCTTTCATAGGGCGCGACCTTCTTGATCTGCGGCTGAAGTTGCGGCTGCACAACTTCCCTCTCTTCCTCTGCTTCATCAGCTTCGGCCCGCAAGT
Source organism: Micavibrio sp. UBA5703 (assembly GCA_002420015.1). GTDB lineage: Bacteria > Pseudomonadota > Alphaproteobacteria > Micavibrionales > Micavibrionaceae > UBA5701. The sequence goes on along the minus strand of DIHF01000009.1, from coordinate 18,714 downwards.
CCCTGTTCGGGATTATTCTGTTGCGCTGGTCCTCGCGGTCATCGCGGAGGTCTTCATGATGATTTTCTTCCGATTTAACACGATGAAACATTTTGTCCGTACCTTTCGTCAAATTTTTTATCGATATTTTAAGTTCACCAGCACGCCACAACCATAAAGATGAGTCACGATATTGTGTCACGCCTTGCGCGCCGATTTTTTACTCAAATTATGTTTGATACAGGACGGACGGTAACATGGCTTTTTCGGGTTCGCAAGTACCGATCATGCATTTTTTGAAGACAAAATTCGATGCTCTTGAAATCATTAAAAATTTTTATTTTTTATTTTTTTGCGTTGTAATTTTATGTCATGCCGTACTGAAAATGTGCACATCGCAAAAAACAATCCACAGATCCATCAACATTTTTAAAACAAGACGTTTCGAATAAACCTGAAAGCGAGGATGCACAAGCGATCAGTGAAAATGGTCGTAAATTTTTTGCGCCATCGCCTTCGAGATTCCGTCAACTGCCTCCAGATCTTTCAGGCCCGCTTGCGTTACGGCCTTGCCCGAACCGAAATGATGCAACAACGCCTTCTTTCGCGCCGCTCCGATCCCGGCAATTTCATCCAGTGGCGAAGCGGCAATTTCTTTCTTCCGTCTTGCGCGGTGCGAGCCGACGGCAAAGCGGTGCGCCTCATCGCGCAGGCGTTGCAGATAATGCAAAACCGGATCGCCGACCGGCAACTGAAACGGTTTTTTTCCTTCCATAAAAAACCTCTCGTGGCCCGCGTTCCTGTCCTCGCCCTTGGCGATGGAAACCAGCGTCACGGCATCAAAAATCCCGAACTCCTCCAAAACTTCTTTCACGGCATTATATTGCCCCTGCCCGCCGTCGATCAGAAGCAGGTCGGGCCAATCAGAAAAATCACCTTCACCGTCATCCCGGCGAAAGCCGGGATCCATAGTTCCCTGAATTTTCCCACCTATGGGCCCCGGCTTACGCCGGGGTGACGGTGCTGTATCGTCCACCAACAACTTCTTAAACCTGCGTTCCATCACCTCGCGCATCATGCCTGTATCGTCGGATGCCGCCGCTGTCTTGATATTGAACTTGCGGTAGGCGTTTTTACGAAAGCCGCCCGGCCCGGCGACAATCATGGCGCCGACCATATTGGTCCCCGATATGTGAGAGTTGTCGTAAACTTCTATACGCTCGGGCGCTTCGTCCATGCCGAACAGCGCAGCCACACCTTCGAGGCATTCGCCTTCCGCCTGCGCCTCGGCCAAATTTCTTTTCAGGGCATCCTTTGCATTCTTCAGCACAAAATCCAGAAGACGTTTGCGCGCCCCGCGTGACGGCCTTTCGATGCTGACATTATATCCCGCCCGCGACTCCAACGCCTCCGCGATCAACTCCTTTTCTTCGGGAACGTGAGAAACAATAAGCGTACGCGGCACCGGCTTGTTTTCGTAGAACTGCGCCATAAAGGCCGAGAGAATATGCTCCGGACTATCGTCCGTGTCATGGCGGGGGAAATAGGAACGGTTGCCGTAATTGCAGCCTGCCCGAAAGAAAAAAATCTGGATGCAACTCCGCCCGCCATCCTGAGCAAGCGCCATCACATCAGCGTCCCTTATTCCACCAACATTAATATCCTGATGCGCCTGAATGGCGCTCAGCGCCTTGATGCGGTCGCGGTATCCGGCGGCCTTTTCGTAATCTTCTTCAGCACTGGCCTTTTGCATCTCCCGCGCAAAGCGCTCCTGTATCTGCTTGCTTTTGCCATCAAGGAAATCCTTCGCCTGCGCCACCTGCCCCGCATATTCATCCTTTGTCACATGGCCGACACAAGGCGCGGTGCAGCGCTTGATATGGTATTGCAGACAGGGCCGCGTCCTTTGCGCGAAATAACTGTCGCTGCAATTCCGGAGCATAAAGGCGCGCTGGAGCGTCGCGATCGTGCGGTTGACATCCCCCACCCCAGCAAAGGGACCGTAATACGCGCCCTTGCGCTTTTTCGTGCCGCGATGCTTGAGCACCTGCGGGAAATCGTGATCGCCCGTCAACAATATATAAGGAAACGACTTGTCGTCCCGCAGCAGCACGTTATAGCGCGGCTTAAGCTTTTTGATGAGGTTAGATTCCAGCAAAAGCGCTTCGGCCTCGGTATGGGTATGGACGAACTCCATCGACCTCGTCTGTGCGATCATGCGCTGGATGCGTACGGGCTGGCGGTCCGGCTTGGTATAGGCATCGACCCGCTTTTTCAGGGATTTAGCCTTGCCGACATACAAAACCTCGCCGCTATCCGACATCATGCGGTAAACGCCGGGCGTAGCGGGCAGATTGCGCAGCGCCTTGGCAATGACCGCCACGCCTTCTTTAAGTGCCGTCAGTTCTTTTGTGTCGTTCTTTTTGCCCATCCCTCTCATTTACCCCGAAACCTCTCCCAAATAAACAGACATGGCTTTCGGGTAACAAAATTGCGTTTAGCAAAAATTCCCTTGACAATTGTTTCAATGTATCAACTATTATGTGGCAACTTTTGGTTGATTACGTAACTTCTTATATACAAAAGGTTATAGTCATCGCCGTAAAGAATATAGAAAAAATGGCGCGGCCGCTCCGGAGAGCCTACGAAAAAAGCCGGATAAAAATTGCCCCGCCAATATTTAAAACTGTGTAGGGAGTATCAAGATGCCTTTGATAAAACTGCAAGCCTACTGCGACCAGCGCCTGCTCTACGAAGGCGATTTTCCTTCGCTTTCCGCATGTCTTGAACAGGCCGTGGCCGAACACGTCAACCTTGACGGGATCGACCTTCATAATGCCAACCTCATCAACACCAATCTCGACGATGCGATCATGTCAAACGCGAATTTTTCAGGCGCGAATTTATCCGGCGCCAACCTGTCCGAAAGTATATTAACCGGCGCGAACTTCGCAGGAACCGCGCTTTACAACACATGCCTGTGCTATTCAGACCTCAGCTATTGCGACTTCGGCGAGGCCGCTTTCGGCGCGACCGACATCACCGGATGCGACCTGTCCGAAAGCCGCTTCTCGACCCTCTCCGCCTTTACGCTCGACTTCAATCACGTGCGTAATATGGCCGGATGTGTCTTCCGCGATCCGGGCGGGACGCTCTGCGCCATGTCGCAGCCACCGGTCGTCATTCACGGCCTCTCCAATGGTCCGGTTATCCTGCTGGACCATCACGCAAAACTGGGGGGCGTTGTCCGGCCCTACCGCGACTGGCTGGGTTTTGCCGCTGCTTTACTCTCGGGTTCGGGCGGAAAGCTGCCCATTTAACCAAAAACCAATATCACTACCTATGATTGATTTTTTCTTGACATATCGATAGATCATTATGTATATAATGCCGCTATCAGATCGTAAAGGTCTGAAGTATATGTGTGGGAAAGTAGAAGACGCTATGATTGTATATATGCGTTGCGGCAAGCTATTTGCCGCCTGTCTGGAGATATCGGGAACGCTGGGGGGAAGGCCCCTCCTCGCCGTTGATACTTGCAATGGTGAAACTGTTCTTGATATCCCCTACGGGCAGCTTATACTGACGCCGCGCGCAAAACTGGCAGCCGAACAGGGACATAATGGGCAAGCCCACATACAAAATAACCGGCGCAAGCGCCGCCGCAAAACCGCGAAACCAAAGGCCCGCAGTCGAAGGGTTCCTTCTGCTGCTGCGCGAGCTGCAAAAAATCGACCCTGAATTTCCGCTGCAATACGCGGTTTGCCTGTGCGAAATCGCCATGGATGAGGGGCTGTCCCTCACCCGGCTGGCGCAAAAAACGGGCATGGCACTCTCCACCGTCTCGCGCATCGTCGGCGCCCTGTCCCGCGACCGGCAAAAAGGTAAGCCTTACGGGCTGGTCCGCGTCGTCGTGAGCGCCGCCGAACGCCGCCGCCGCGAACTTTACCTCACCGTGCGCGGCAAGGCCGTGATCGACAGCATCGCCGACCTTTCTGCCCGTTAATGACCCCCAAATAACCCTTTGTAATTTCACAACCATATTTTATGGTGAGCCATATTTATCTTACGGCGCGTCCCTGCTTCAAGTGTGTGCAAGGCAGCCAAGGCGAGGCGCGCGGAACTTGGTAAACCCAAGTGAGCACGCCGAGACCGCAGGATAACGCAGCACACGCTTGAATGAGGGATGCGCCGGGGGCCCGTG
>DIHF01000009.1:13501-14258 GCA_002420015.1 Micavibrio sp. UBA5703 | reverse complement strand
ACGCTGCAGACTTAAAATCTGTTGTTCGTAAGAGCGTGGGGGTTCAAGTCCCCCCGGGCCCACCAAATTTTTTATCAAGAGAAGTTACATGGGCTTAATGATACATTCTTTGGAGAACATTCCAGAATCCGCAAGGAGAGATTACTTCATTTATCTGCTCGACTACGGATGGGATGAACCCATTAGTGATGCGTTACGACGTAATTTTGACCAAATGGCCCATCAATCCGCCAATAACAAAGCAGTCATTATTAAAGGTACAGTCGGAGAGCATTTTCAGAATGAAGTTTTTTCGTGGCATCAGATTAATGGATTAAATGCTGACAATATTCTTCCTGCGCTCTTAATTTCAAACAATCATCCATCATATTTCCGCAACAATAACCATGGAGATAAATGGGGAGATGATTTAGTGAACGAAAGCACACAAGCTGATATGAAGCTGATAATCATACCCTTTAGAAAATTTTGCAGAACTAGCACAGAAGTCGTAGAACTTATCCAAAAAGTATTTGAGGACATAAAAGAAGGGAAAGATTTATCTAACTTTTCTATTGCCAAAGAAATGAAAGGTGGACATATGCGTGCGATTGCTGATGCTGTGATTTTAGAACCTAATATTTCAGGAATAGGAATCGATTTAAAAAAACTCGTGAAGAATTTTATTCATAAACAATCTATATAAGCCTTGCTTTTCCAAACAAGAATAGTGGAGCTATGAAAAACACATCGAGCCCCCTCCCATCCCCGCAATAAA
>DIHF01000009.1:0-13378 GCA_002420015.1 Micavibrio sp. UBA5703 | reverse complement strand
TCCATCCGCACCCTGCGGAATAAACTCAATCAATATAAAGACGAAGGCCGCGAACTCCCCGCCTCCGTCGCAAAGGGGTTTTAGGCCCCCCTTAAATACGTAAAAAACTCTCCCACGCCCCCCTCCCATCCCCGCAATAAACCTGCTACAAAGGCCGAATGGGCAAAACGGCACGCGATAAAAAGGTCAAATACACCGAAGACGGCATCGAGATCCACACGGACCCGGCCGACTTTGAGGGCATGCGCGCCGCCGGAAAGCTGGCGGCGGCGACGCTCGACATGATCGCGCCGCATGTCGTGCCGGGCGTGACGACGCTGGAGCTGGACACGCTCTGCCACGACTTTATCGTTAAAAACGGTGCCATCCCCGCGCCGCTGAATTACAAGGGCTTCCCCAAATCCATCTGCACCTCGGTCAACCACGTTATTTGTCACGGCATTCCGGGCGAAAAGAAATTAAAGGACGGCGATATCGTCAATGTCGATGTGACCGTCATTTTAGACGGCTGGCACGGCGACACCTCGCGCATGTACCTGCTGGGCGACGATGTCCCCGTAAAAGCAAAGCGTCTGGTCGATATCACGTATGAGTGCATGATGGCCGGGATCGAAGCCGTGCGCCCCGGCGCGCATCTGGGCGATATCGGCCATGCCATCCAGACCATCGCCGAAAAAGAACGCTTTTCCGTGGTGCGCGATTTCTGCGGGCATGGCCTTGGGCGCGAGTTCCATGTGCCGCCCTCCGTCACCCATTTCGGGCGGCGCGGCACCGGGCCTGTCCTTCAGCCCGGCATGTTCTTCACCATCGAGCCGATGATCAACGCCGGGGGCTGGCAAATGAAAGTGCTCTCGGACGGCTGGACCGCCGTAACGCGGGACCGCTCGCTCTCCGCACAATTCGAGCATACTCTGGCCGTAACGGAAGACGGGTATGAAATTTTTACGCTGTCGCCCAAAGGCCACACCAAACCGCCTTATAAATAACAAGTAAAACTTGAAAACCACGGATGAACACAGATAAACGCAGATTTTTTACGCGGAGTCCCGGATACACGGAGAAGCAAAAAATAAAACTACTCCGCACCCTCCGAATCTCCGCGTTACATTATTTTTAATCTGTGTAAATCCGTGTTTATCTGTGGTTTAAAAACACAATGACCCAACCCGAGAAAAAAACCGAAGAACCCCACTACACCGGCCACCGCCAGAGGCTGCGGGCGCGGTTTGCCGAAAGCGGGCCGGACGCTCTGGCCGATTATGAACTGCTCGAACTTGTGCTGTTTACGCTAATCCCGCGCCGCGACGTCAAGCCGCTCGCGAAATCCCTGCTCGCGCATTTCGGTTCTCTGCCCGCGCTGATGAACGCGCCCGAGGCCGAACTGGAGAAAATTTCGGGCCTTAGTGAATCTTCCGTCACATCATTAAAAGCCATCACCGCGCTGGCGCAACGCGCCATGAAACAGGAAATCATGAAGAAGCCCATCTTAAGCAACTGGACACGGCTCATTGACTACTGCCGCGCCACGATGGAGCACGAGAAAAAAGAACATTTCCGCATTCTGTTCCTGAACAAAAAGAACGAACTGATCGCCGATGAAATCCAGCAATCCGGCACCGTCGACCACACGCCCGCCTATCCGCGTGAAGTCGTCAAGCGGGCGCTCGAACTTGGCGCGACGGCCATCATCCTCATGCACAACCACCCCAGCGGCGACCCGAAACCCTCCCAGTCCGATATCGACATGACGAATGCGATCGTGCGGGCGGGCGAAGCCCTGAACATCCGCGTCCACGACCACATTATCGTCGCACGCGGCGGCATCAGCAGCTTCCGGACGATGGGGCTTATCTGACCCCCGCCTCTCCGTCATTGCGAGCATCCGAAGGATGCGAAGCAATCCAAAAAAATTAACCGCCACGCACACAACGGGCGCAACGAGTCCTCTACCTTGTCATCCTGAAGGGCCGCAGGCCCTGAAGGATCTCATTTATACTCGTTTCAAATAAAAAATCTACGCCGTCATTCTGAGCGAAGCGAAGAATCTTTCTTTAAAAACAGCGAGATCCTTCGCTGCGTCAGGATGACAAATGTCAGGTTTTGAATTGGAATGATTATATTTTTGAACCACAACGAACACAGCGGTCACAGCGATTTTCTTTCATCGTCATTGCGAGGAGGCATCGCCGACGAAGCAATCCATACCCTTTGAAAGTTGGATTGCTTCGCTCCCGATGGTCGCTCGCAATGACGATGGAGAAAATAACTCTTCGTGAGCTTCGTGTCCTTCGTGGTGAAACCTTCTCTTGACAAGAGAGGAAATTTTTCCTATACTGTCGTCATGAGAAAATTGCGCGAAAAAGAAAGGGCGAAAACAAAGCGAAACGCAAAAAAGACATAACCCACCCCCTCCCCCCTCAAAAATAACGAACGAACTGATAGATATGCAATTTTCCCTTACAAAACAACCTGTTAATAAGTTCTTTTCCAGCCTTGCCGATCCCCACTCCCCCCGCTAGAAAAAACCATGAGCCGCCACCTTGTCAGAATGATCCTGTTTTTAACCGCCCTGCCCCTGCTGGCCGGATGCGAAACCTTGGACCCTTACGAGCGGCTCAATTTCATCCGCGACCGCATCGCGCCGAAACTGGAACTCCAGATTGAAAAAAATCAGAAAAAGGAACCTGAATACGCCAACATCCATCTTGGCGCGCCGACATACTTAAGGATCTTCAAAGAGGAATCCGTGCTCGAAGCCTGGCTGCAGGACAGCGTGACCGGGCGTTATGTTCTGTTCAAAACCTATCCGATCTGTGCCTATTCCGGCGGGCTGGGGCCGAAGGAAAAAGAGGGCGATTTGAAATCGCCCGAGGGTTTTTATGCCATCGGCAAGAACTGGTTCCGGCCCGAGAGCCACTACCATCTGGCGATGAATATCGGCTACCCCAACGACTTTGATAAGGCGCACGGGCGGACCGGATCGCATCTGATGCTGCATGGCGGCTGTAAGTCCGATGGCTGCTACGCCATGAATAACCGCCAGATCGAAGAGCTTTATATACTTGCCGAGCAAAGCATCCGGGCAGGCAATGAATCCGTGCCGGTGCATATCTTCCCCTTCCGCATGACCGGCACCAATCTTGAGGCGCATCTGGGCGATCCGTCGATGCGCTTCTGGATCAACCTCAAGCGCGGCTACGACGTTTTCGAGGAAATCCGCATTCCGCCGGACGTAATCGTTAAAGACGGCCTCTATAGCTTTTCCCCCGACCTCGCCGCGCCCGGCGGCGTGTAATCCGGATGAAACCAGCCTTTTATCATAACCCTCTTTACAGAACCCCGTTATTTTGCTTAACTGCCCCCAGCACCCAAAAATGCGATAATTATTGCATTTAATGAATTTTTTTGTGCTCAAACAAAAACAGAGAGTTTTAATAATCTAAACATCATTCAAGGAGTAACTGTAATGTGGGCCACAACCGCCGAAATGCTTGAAGGTAAAAAACCAGAATCAAACGCAGGACCCGTACGCGTTGGAATCAACGGCCTTGGATATATTGGCCGCCGCGTTTTGACCTCTCTTTTCCAACAAAACGCAGGCGATATTAAAGTTGTCGCTATTAACGATATTACCGATCTGCAAATAAGCGCCCATCTTCTAAAGTACAACTCAAACCACGGCGAGTTTCCCGGCACTCTTGCAACAGAAAAAAACAACTTGATCGTGAATGGCCAAAAAATTCTCTACACGCAAATCAAAGATCCATCGAATCTTTACTGGGGCGAAGACGGTGTTGATATCGTCCTTGAATGTACGGGCATGTTCACCAAGCGCGATGCCGCAGAAGGCCATATCAAATCCGGCGCTAAAAAAGTTCTGATTTCCGCGCCCTCTATGGATGCCGACAAGACCGTTGTTTTCAGTGTAAATGAGGACACTCTTAAACCTTCGGACATCATCGTTTCCAACGCATCCTGCACAACGAACTGCGCCGCCGTGATGCTCAAACCCATCAGCGATGAGATCGGTATCAAGCACGCTATCCTTACGACCACGCATGCCGCCACAAGCGATGTAAGGGTCGTCGATCTTCCCCACACCGATTTAAGACGTTGTTTTGGCGCAAGCATTAACCTGATTCCGACGACCACGGGCGCAGGCAAAGCAACAACCTTGGTTCTCCCCGAACTTGCCGGAAAAGTTGATGCGCGTGCACGTTACGCCCCCATCACCAATGCTTCCCTGCTTGACTTTGAAATCATTACCGAAAGACCGACAAACCTGGAAGAAGTCGTCCGTATCATTGAAGGCTTTTCTTTGAAACACCCTGAAATCGTGGGCATTACCCGCGATCCGGTGGTTTCTTCAGTATTCCAAAGCGATAAACATTCTGCCGTGCTTGACGTCCTTGAAACCAAAGTCACCATGGGCGGCAACATGGCCATGCTCAGCGCGTGGTACGACAACGAAGCCGGATTTAGCCAACGCATGATAGACACGACGAGGAAACTGCACGCTGTTGGCTACGAGCCGTAGCCTATTGCTTTTGGCGGAAAGGCGTAATAGTTTCAGGGCTCTAAGAAAACTAAAGAGCTGTCCATGATCCCGCGCTATACACGCCCTGAAATGGCCAAAATCTTTGAAGCCGAGAACCGCTTCAAGATCTGGCTCGAGATTGAAACGCTGGCCTGCGAGAAGATGGCCGATCTCGGCATTATTCCCGCTTCGGTTCCCAAAGCTCTGCGCGACAAGGCAAAATTCGACGTGGCGCGTATTGATGAAATCGAACGTGAAGTCCGGCACGATGTCATCGCCTTCCTCACCAATATCGGTGAACATATCGGCGACGACGCACGTTTCGTGCACCAGGGCATGACCAGCTCGGATGTGATCGACACGGCCTTCGCCGTGCAGCTTACGCAGGCCGCCGATCTTCTGCTTCAGGATCTGGACAAACTTCTGGCAGCGCTCAGGAAACGCGCCGAAGAGCACAAAGCCACGCTTTGCATCGGCCGCAGCCACGGCATCCACGCGGAGCCCACGACTTTCGGACTTAAACTGGCCGGGCATTACGCCGCCTTCAAACGCGCCAAGGAGCGCCTCAAGGCCGCACGCACCGAGATTGCCACCTGCTCCATTTCCGGCGCGGTCGGCACCTATGCGACCATCAACCCGCAGGTTGAAAATTACGTCGCCAAGCGCATGAATCTCACGCCGGAGCCTGTCGCCACGCAGGTGATCCCGCGTGACCGCCACGCGATGTTTTTTGCCACGCTCGGCGTGATCGCCTCGTCGGTTGAAAACCTGTCGATTGAAATCCGGCATTTACAAAGAACGGAAGTGCGCGAGGCGGAAGAATTTTTTGAAAAGGGGCAAAAAGGCTCCTCCGCCATGCCACACAAACGCAACCCGATTTTGACCGAAAATCTTACGGGCCTAGCTCGGCTGGTGCGCGCCGCCGTCATTCCGGCGATGGAAAACGTGGCGCTGTGGCACGAACGGGATATCTCTCATTCTTCCGTCGAGCGCAATATCGCGCCGGATGCCTGCGTGACGCTGGATTTTGCATTGAACCGCATGGCGGGCGTTATTGATAAACTGCTGGTTTATCCCGACACCATGATGGAAAATCTTGAAAAAATGGGTGGGCTCGTTTTCTCGCAGGCCGTTCTTCTGGCCCTTACCCAGGCTGGCGTTTCCCGTGAAGACGCTTACCGCATGGTTCAACGCAACGCCATGAAAGTCTGGGAAAGCAAGGGCAAGACCAAATTCATGGATGCGCTTTTGGAGGACCCGGAAGTTACCGAAAAACTCGATAAAGGAAAACTCAAAGGAATCTTTGACTATAAGAACTACACAACCCATATTGATTCTATTCTAAAGCGGGCTTTAAGTTAACAGCTACCAATTGTCATCCCGAACGCGAAGCGGAGGGATCTCAAGATATAAAGATGAGATTTCTCGGCTGCGCCTCGAAATGACAAGGAGAGGAAAGGAAACGTACCATGAAAGGCGATAAAAAAGTTCTGGCGTGTCTTAACGACGGGCTGAAAAAGGAAATGACGGCCGTTAACCAGTATTTCCTCCATTCCCGGATGCTGGGCGACTGGGGCGTCACGAAGCTGGCCAAACATGAATACAAGGAATCCATCGAGGAAATGCACCACGCCGACGAGCTGATCCAGCGCATATTGCTGCTGGAAGGCCTGCCCAATATGCAGGAGCTTGGCAAGCTGTATATCGGCGAGAATGTCAGAGAGATTCTGGAATGCGATTTGAGGCTTGAAAACGAAGGTGCCGCCGCCTACCGCAAGGCCATCGCCGTTTGCGAAGCCGCCAAGGATTTCGTCAGCCGCGACCTTTTTGCCAAAATCCTTGCGGCGGAAGAAGGCCATATTGATCATCTGGAAACCCAGCTTGAGCTTATCAAGCAAATCGGCCTGCAAAGCTATATCCAGCTCAATTCCGAAAGCATTGCCGATTCGGAAGGCTGAAGCCCAGCCTCAACTAACTTTTCGTCATCACACGCTTTATGCGTGTGATCCATGTGGATTGCACGGGCAAGCCGTGCAATGACGGTACTGTCTACGCCCTGTTGCGAATCACTTGCATTTTCTACCGGGAAATGATAATGATTCTCAAATGTATGTATGTCTTTGCAACCCATTCAGCGATAGACAAGTCCGCGAGCATCTCGAGAAAAAAAGCGGGGCGGCGCGGGTTGCCGACGTTTATCATGCCTGCAGCGGCGGCGAGAAGCCCAATTGCTGCTCCTGCATGAAAACGCTTAAGGAAATTGTAAAATCTCATAATAACACTGTCGCAGCCTGAGGGACCCTCTTGCATTCCTTACGGCGCTATGGCACGACTCGGGTACTCACTTTTTCTGTTCAGCCACTAACCTCTAAGGGGAAACCATGTTTAAAAATCTATTACTACTTGCCGGGAGCGTATTCATTATGACAGCAGCCACGACACAGGACGCGAAAGCCTCCGATCCTGAAAACACGATCACCATGGAAGTGTCCACCGGCGGCACCGTGACAATCGGTCTGCGCCCGGACCTCGCACCACAGCACGTCGAGCGCATCAAGAAACTGACACGCGAAGGATTCTACGACGGGATCGTCTTCCACCGTGTCATTGACGGATTCATGGCACAGACGGGCGACCCGACAGGAACCGGCACGGGCGGATCCAAAGAAGCGGACCTTCCCGCCGAGTTCACTAACGAAGAGTACCGCCGTGGGACCATCGGCATGGCCCGCAGCGCCAACCCGAACAGCGCCAACTCGCAGTTCTTCATCTGCTTCACGGACACAGGTTGCAGCTTCCTCAAGAGCCAGTACACGGTTCTCGGGCAAGTCACCGATGGCATGGAGTTCATCGACAAGGTTGCCAAAGGCGAGCCGCCTGCGACACCTGACAAGATCGTGAAAATGCAAGTCGCTGCCGATGCATCCGGCGCTGCCCCTGCCGCCGACAAGGCCGCTGAAGCCGCTGCCCCTGCCGCTGAAGCTGCTCCGGCAACGGCTGCGGAAGCGCCTGCTGCCGAGGAATCGGCTCCGGCCGCTGAAGCCGCTGGCACCGAACCTGCCGCTTCCGGCGATGCCGCACCACCGGCTGAAGGTGATGCTGGCGCTGCAGCAGAAGCAATGCCGAATGAAATGGAAACACCCGCTGCTGAGTAATTCATGAGCGGTAACGAATGGTGGCGGGGGGCGGTCTTTTACCAGATCTACCCCCGCTCCTTTTTTGACACGAACGCCGACGGAATCGGCGACATCAAAGGCATCACGCAAAAACTTGATTATGTTGCCTCGCTCGGCGTCGATGCCGTGTGGATTTCGCCCTTCTTCAAATCCCCGATGAAGGACTTTGGTTATGATGTCTCCGATTACCGCGACATCGACCCACTCTTTGGCACACTGGCTGACTTTGACGCCTTGCTGGAAAAAGCACACATCCGTGGCCTGAAAATCATCATCGACCTTGTTCTTTCCCACACATCGGATCAGCACCCGTGGTTCACGGATAAAACTAAAAAGGACTGGTATGTCTGGGCGGATGCAGGAAAAGACGGCGACCCGCCCAATAACTGGGTATCCGTGTTCGGCGGCAGCGCGTGGGAGTGGAGCGCCGCGCATAATCAATACTACCTGCACAATTTCCTGAAAGAGCAGCCTGACCTCAACTATCACAACCAGGAAGTACAAAACGAAGCGCTTGATATCTGCCGCTTCTGGCTCGATCGCGGCGTCGACGGGTTTCGCCTCGATGTCGTGAATTTCTATTTTCACGACCAGAAATTGCGCGATAATCCGCCGCGCGATCCGGCGCTTGGGTCCGCGACACAGTTCGAAGGTGACGATCCCTACTCCCGGCAAGCGCATATCCACGACAAATCGCAGCCGGAGAACTTGGCGTTTATCAAACGCCTGCGCCAACTCATGGACAAATATCCCGGCACGATGACAGTCGGCGAGATCGGCGACGACCACCCTTACGAACGCGCAGCGGAATACACTTCCGGCAACGATCATCTGAACACCTGCTACAACACGCACATGATGAACGGGAAACAAAAGGAAATCGCAGCCGCGACGTTCCGCGAACCTGTCGAAACCTTCCTGAAATACCCCGGCGAAAGCTGGCCGAGCTGGGCGTTTTCCAATCATGACGTGGTGCGCGCCGCCAGCCGCTGGCACCCGGACAAGGGCGGATTTTCCTACGATCCGCGCCTGTCGAAAATGCTGATTGCGCTTCTTGTTTGTCTGCGCGGGACGGTCTTTTTGTATCAGGGCGAAGAACTCGGCCTGCCGGAAGCAAAGCTTGATTTCAATGATCTGCAAGACCCGTGGGGCAAGCATCTCTGGCCCGAATGGCAGGGCCGCGACGGTTGCCGCACACCGATGCCGTGGAAAAACGCCCCCCACGCGGGCTTTAGCACCGGAAAGCCGTGGCTTCCCGTTCCCGAAGAACACAAAGCTCTATCCGTCGATCATCAGGACGTCGACCCAAATTCCGTTTTATCTTTTACGCGCAAATTCCTGCGCTGGCGGAAAACACAGCCCGACCTTATGCGCGGCGACATCGATTTTATCGACACTGGGAATGACAAAATTCTTGCCTTCTGGCGCGGCAAAATGCTTTGCGCCTTCAATTTAGGCGATAAAGAAAAGTCGCTGAATATAGATGGGAAGGAGCTTTCACTGGCCCCGTACGGCTTCTTGCCTGACGCAAACGGTTAGGAATTATCGTCCTCCAGCTCCAGCTCAATTTTTTCAGATGTTGGAGCTTCGACGATGCCGGCCTTTTTACTGTCTTCGGCCTTCTTTTTGGCCTTGAGCGACATCAACCTGTCCCCCTCGCCCGGCGCCAGCTCCAATTTGCGGGCGGCGGCAATCAGCCGTTTCACAAGGCTCTCAAGCTTTTGAGTCTCCTGCAGCGGGTCGGGCGTGTCCACGCGCAAAAGCGCGCCCCCTTCCCTGAAAATAAACACCACCCAAAAGCTCTTGACCTTCATAAGGGTCGTCAGAATATCCATGCGCTCTTTGGTCAGATAGCCTTCCATAGCGGCTACATTTCTCGATCTCGCAATATAGGATGGATCCCATCCCTCATGTTCCAGCCTGATTTCGTTGCCGAAATCCGGAACTTTCATCAGCGGCACCATGCCGCCGCTGGCCACGGCAGCAGCGAAAGGAAACTCGCTTTTCAGGGATATCTCAACCGCCGTCAGCTTTCGCACCCCTCTCGCATCAGCCGTCGTATGCTCGCTGGTCAGGACACCGATCGCGTAATCGTCGAAAGACCCCGTGACCTCGGGCGAGGATAACGGCTTGCTGATATTGAAGCGAAGCTTGTGTTTTTCGGCAAATGCGCGCCAGGCCTGTTTCTGGGCATGGGAAATATAGAAAGACCAGACCGAAAACCCGATCAAGGCCCCCGAAAGCAATATCCAGATAAAAAGCCAGAACGACAAAAAAGACCTCGTAAAATCACAAAGACGAACGTATCTACCAGTCTAACGTGAATACGCCCTATTGACCAGAGTGGGTTTCGCCCAGCGCATCGAGGCCGCGCTCGATGGAATCCAGCTCTCTGTTTATAGAGGTTATCAGGTGATGCACCGTGTCGCCGCCGCTCTCCGGCCAGTCCTCGTCGTTCATATGAATGACAGCGCAAAGATGGCTCAGATTGTTCTTGCACCGTTCAAGCGCAAGCTTGTGAATTAACAGAGTTTTCATGCTCCCCACGCTATTTTCCGCCCCTGTTAATATTCTACAATATGTTTCCATAATAAACAATTGCGGGGTAGCAAATTTCATATATCCTTAAGGTCAGCCCCGGAGGTCTAAAAGGTCAATCTTCTGCGTAAAGATCGTCCAGAAACGCCTTCGCATCCGACGGCTTCGTAGCAACGGGCGTTGAATTTTCCCACACCATTTTATGAAGCCTGGTCATGGTTTCCACCAGCTCCTGGCTTTCAATGATGAAACAAAAGCTTTCGGCGCGGGAGGACGCAAAAAGAACCTTGTTCGCGTAGATCCAAAACCCCATGGAGGCTTCCATGCCCTTTGGCGCTATACGGCCCTCGCGCTTGAACGCGGGGCCGATCCCCATAAACGGATAGCGGCGCGTATCGACCGTTTGGTTGGACGGCCAGATGGCCTCCACCTGAATATTGCGCCTGATGCGCTCCTTGTTGTGATACCAGAAGAACTCTTCGGATGTAGCGCCGATCGCAGCTTTGACCGACCAGAACGCCAGCCTTTTTGAATTCGGATAATTGAGATTATCCTGAATGGCGGCCTCCATACCGTCCCGCCCCTCGTAAAACTGGATGCGCGGGCGCATCAGTTTCATTCCCATCCGCTTTTCCATCTGCGGCAACACATCGTCGAGAGAGCGCTCCAGACTTCGCAAATCCTCGATCTTGCGCTTGTAAAGAAGGCGCAGCGTTTCCGTCGGGGCGGGCACGAAAATCTTGGCGCTGCGCCGCGTGGCCGTCGAAGCCAGCCCGCCGGACACCAGTTTTTCGAGATAACCGTAGACCGTAGGGCGCGGCAAACCCATTTTTTTTGACATTTCCCCGCCGGAGATGGGGCCAAGCTCAAGCAAAAGAAGATAGGTCTTCACCTCTTCATCGCTAAACCCCAGCGTTTCAAAAATCTTTTGAATTGAAGCCATATCAATAGCTTAGCAAAAATTATCCATTTTGTCGAGATTATTACGACATAAGTTGTCGAATTTATCGCGACAGTTATTTGCACAAAAGATAATTTTTCTGTAAAACTGCGGAAATTATTATTTATGAAAATGGAGAAAAATTATGACTACAATCACACATAATGAAGCGACATCGGAAAAGATGGAACCTGGACAGTTTATTCCGGGCAAAGGCATTTATCTTGGTTTATGGACACCAAGAGACAGCGACGGCGAGACCCTGCACAAAACCTTTAACGTTTTTGCCGCACCAACAGACATTCTCAATAACGACACTTGGCACCTGACGACCGAGGCCCGGCTTAAGGGTATCGCGGGCTTTTTAGGTTACAGCAGTCACAAGTGCGGCCACCTTCAGATGACATTCAAGAATGCTGTAAAATTCGTCGCCAATCTGAGGGATTACTATGGCCATGATGGCGGACATTTCACAGATGAGGAGGATATTTTGGATGCTGTCCGCAATAATCCAGATGCCCTTCAAAAATGGTTTATTCCTACCGTTGAACTGATGATTGGAAAAACCGTCACAGCAACAGACAGAAAAACTTACAGTAAAGTTAAAATCCAATTTGCAAACCTTGTTGACAGCCGTTTTACGGGAGACTTTAGAGGCACCTTTATGACGAGCGTTCAAGGGCTTGATTTCAACGATGACGATGTTTGTCAGTACTGGACCGTTTCTCGTAGCCCGGACGAGAGTGACGTCTTCGCCGCCTACCTCGCTCCCGGCGATGGTGAGTGGGTTAATTATTCTGTTGGGGGCGGCTGCTGGGCAAAGAAAAACCGCTTTAAACGTTCCACACGGGTCGTCCGCGCAGAACTTGTACCCGATCCGTACGATCCTGTATTTGATCCTAGCCAGCCTGATGTCGGTAAATTGATCCAAGGCAAGGGCATTAATCTCGGCACTTGGGAGCCGAAGGGCAAAGATGGCCGGACGCTCGGAAAGATTTTCGACCTTTACGCAGCGCCGGAAGATATAAGGAACAATAGTGGCCCTGTTTTGATGAACCTCAACAATGCCGTAAAGCATGTCGCAGACCTAAAAAATTACCACGGTCACGACGGCGGAAATTTTGCGAATGACAACGCAATTCTCGAGGCTGCCATTAACGACCCCAAAGCACTGGCAAAGTGGTTTATCCCTACCAAGGAAATTCTGCATGGAAAGACAAGCGGCGGCGACAAAATCCAGACCAAAAACCTTTACGACTACCGCAATATAGGCGACTTCAAAAACACCTTTATTGCAAAGAATGGCTCCAGACCCGCCGGTTGGTACTGCTCTCTTACGGAGATTCCGGACTATCCATCCCTCTACTACAGCGTCCCCTTCGTGTACGGCAGCGATGCCTGTATGGAACGTAAGGACGATGCCGAGCGAAACACGCGTGTCGTCCGCGCAGAGCTGCGGATGGAGTGAAAGTAAAAAGCCCCTCTCCCCTCAGGGAGAGGGTGCATCCAAATACAAAAAAGCCGGAAACTTTCGTTTCCGGCTGATTTTTGTTTTGGCGAATGTGCTTTTATTAAGAGGGCTTGTCGATTTTAGTTATAGCGGATTGCTTCTCCGTCTTGTGAACCTTGGTAATAGTGCATCAGGTTGCGCGGGATGGACAGGCGCATTTCAGAGCTTTGCTGCTGCTGTTCCTGGCCTTTTTCCTGTATCCGGCTGGCAAGCGTTGCCATCTGGTTCAGAAGGTCTTCCGCATGCGATACCAGAGCTTCAGCTTTGCCTGTGCTGATTAAATCCGTATCGGCGTGACGTTTCACTTTTTCCGATACGATCTCTTCATGTGCCTGGACTGCATCGATTTGCTGTTCCAGTTTATGTATGGCCTGGCTGAAGAAGCCTGTTGTCTTGTCAACGACTTCGACCTTTTTCTCCATTTTCTGGATTGTCTCGTTAAAGAGATTGGCCTGATCACCTACATTGGCAACTTTGGCTTCCAGATGATTGATGCTTTGGGAGAATTTGCCGGTCTGCTTGTCGACGATTTCAACTTTCTCTTCCAGCTTGTGAATGGCATCGCTAAAAAATCCGGTTTGTTTTCTGATGACGTCAAACCCGCAGCGGAGACGCTCGAACCCGGCACCAAGAACGATGCTGGTCCCAACGGCTGCCACCGCCGAGAATACGGCCAT
>DIHF01000012.1 GCA_002420015.1 Micavibrio sp. UBA5703 | reverse complement strand
GCGACTTTAGCCGAAAAGAACATGATCGACATCGCCATAAAAGGCATGATGAGCCTTTTCAGGTTATAGGCGATATTTTTAATCTGATGGGGGAGTCGGGCTTTCTCGATGGCCATTTTCAGCGGTCTGCTGAAAAGGTCGGAAATAATAATGCCCACTCCGGTGGCGATGACGATGATGGCGATCTGGTAGAAGGTGTTTTCCGTCCAGAATACGCCGCCGCACCAAGCGGCGATTTTGTCCCAGTAGGCTGCAAGGTTGATGGTTCTGTGCATGCGGAAATCTTAGGCGATATCGGGAGCGATGGAAATGGCTATATAAAAAGCCCCGCAGGTTATGCGGGGCTTTTTGTCGATTTTATTTTTTCGTTATTTATCAGGCGTTTCCTTTGAGGATTTTGAGAGCCTCGTAAGGATAATTCTTCTGGAAGTCGCCGTTGAAATCGTACGGATGCGCCATCAGGCGGAAAAAGATCGGGCCGCAAAGCATGTCGATGGCCGTCTTGGTGTTGAGATCCTTGCGGAACTCGCCCTTTTTCTTGCCTTCCTCGATGCTGTACTGAATAGCGTCGATGAGCGGCGCCAGAAAATTATTTTCGAAAATCTTCTGGGATTTCTCGCTGGCTTGCGCCTCGGAGAAAAGCTGGGCGATCGTCGCGCCGTTATGGCTGTGCAACAGGCGGATCAGCTTTTCAAGCTGCATGACGACGGCTTCGGAGTCATTCGCCGGAGTCGGCATCGGGGCCTGCATGCCGGGTTGATTGATGAGAGCATCCATCACAACGGCGGTTTTGTTCGGCCACCAGCGGTAAATCGTTGTCTTGCCGACTTTTGCCTTTTTGGCAATGGCTTCTATGCTGAGTTCTTGAACCGACATATGAAGAAGGAGTTTGTTTGTCGAATTTAAAATCGCCTTGCGCGATCTTTCGCTACGCGGGCGTCCTTTTTTCGCGTTTTCTTTTTTGTCGTCATCTTTATTGTGGTCGTCGTTTTTCAGCGCACTGGTGCGTATCATCGGGGTCTCCCTATTAAAACTATGCGTTGCGTATTGAGTAAGGTGACATTGATCCAAATCGATTCGAAAATCAAGAATCATTTTTTAAAAAATGATTCGGAAGTTTTTATAATGCGGAGAGATATTTTTATGTTTAACGCAACGCGCGCAACGAACGCGACGAGTTCGATCTTCTGTCATTCTGAGGGAGCCGAAGGCGACCGAAGAATCTTTTTGTTTTCAAAAGGTGAGATCCTTCAGGGCCTCCGGCCCTTCAGGATGACAAGGAAGGAAGTCTTCGCAAATCAATACCGGCTGTATTGCTCAAGGCCGGATTGCTGGAAGGTGCGCGGCGCATCGTCGATGACGACGGGCCTGCCGCCCCGCAGTTCCAGAACCGCAAGGCCGCGCTCGGCGATGCCGTTGCTGCGGAAGCGGAAAATGCCGTCAATACCGGCAAAGCCGTTCGGATTGGTGATGGCGGCATGATCGAAGGCGGGGCGGCCCATTTGCTGCTGGCCGCTGCGCCCCAAAATAACAGCAAGCGCGGTGGCGTCATAAGCGAGCGTCGAAAGGCGCGGCGCGGAAGCTTTGTACAGCGCGGTGTAACGTTCCTCAAACGAAGCGCGCGCGCGCGGCGAGGGGGCGGCAAACCACGCGCCGTTAAGGCCGGGTTCAGCGGCCAGCATCTGATCGTCCCATAACCCCGTACCCAGCCTTTTGACGTTGCTTGCGGGCAGGCCGTACTGGCTCAAGCTGTTGGAGGCTGCACGCGCCATATCGCCGCCGACCGGCAAAAGAACTGCATCGAAGGGAGGCGGGGCAATCGGGCTTCCGGCCACGCTAGATCCTGCGCGAGCGTCATAACGGGAAAATTTCCTGACGGTGGCATCGAGATCGGCATTGCCGGGAAGGAATTGCTCGACCGCAGCCGGATTCATGCCAGTATTGGCGGCCAATGAACGATAGGCATTGACGACTGCATTGCCGTAATCGCTGGTTGGAGCGAGCACGCCGATGTGCTGCATGCCTTGTCTTTGCGCATAGGTCGCGATGCGTTCAACCTGATCGAAGGGGAGAAAGCCCATGACATAGGTGTTGCTGCCCGCCAAAGACCAGTCGGTCGAAAAGGAAATCATGTTCACTCCGGCGCGCTGGGTGACGTTTTTGGCGGCGCGGACTTCCGGTGAGAATACAGGGCCAAGAATCAGTTGCGCCCCGCTATCAAGAGCCTGTTGCGCGGCGTTTTGTGCGCCGTCCGGCGTGCCTTTTGTGTCCTTGGGTAAAAGCTCGATTCCGTTATAGCCGATATCGAACAGCGCCATTTGCGCCGCCTTCAGCATGGATTGGCCGAGTTTCTTGTTTTCACCGGACAGCGGCAGCAGCAGCGCGACCTTTATTGTTGCGCCGGGCGCTGCGGCAGGGGGCGTATTCGCCATTGCCGGATTTGCATTTTGGGCCTCAAGCGGCAGGCGCTGGATTTCAGGGGAAGTTACAGGTCCACCCGTTGTGGCGGCAGTCGTAGAATCGACCATGATGTTACGGCTCGCGCTTTTGTTGCCGTAATTTCCGGCAAGCGGGCTGGGGGCTTCCTGTGCCTGAGCCTGCGGCGCCTTGTAATCCCAGGGTTTTGATCTGCCGCCGCTGGTGGTGCAAGCCGCCATCGAAAAGGCGGTGATGAAAGCGATGAAAACCGCAAGGGTTTTAAATCTGGAAAATATAGGCATGGCGCTTGCTATCCTCGGGCTTGTAGTTGTATTTCAGGCTATGGGAACACACACTACAAAAAAAGACGGCGCTTGGCTACAGACAGTTAAACCACAACCGGGTTTGTACCTTGTTGCTACGCCCATCGGCAATTTGCGGGATATGACACTGCGCGCACTGGATACGCTGGCGGGGGTCGATATGATCGCGTGCGAAGATACCCGCGTTTCGGGCAAGCTGCTTGCGGCTTATGACATCGACAGGCCGCTTTTGCCGTATAACGATCACAACGCCGCCCGTCAGCGCGGTAAAATTCTGGAAATGATAGCGAGTGGAAAAAGCGTGGCACTGATTAGCGATGCGGGTATGCCGCTGGTCTCCGATCCCGGTTACAAGCTGGTGCGGGATTGCCTTGATTTGGGGCTATACATCACGAGCCTGCCGGGGGCGAATGCGCCGCTGACGGCGCTCCAGCTTAGCGGCTTGCCAACGGATAAATTCTGTTTTCTCGGGTTTTTACCGACCAAGGAAAAAGCGCGCCGTGACATTTTGCAGGAATGGAAAGGTGTAAAGGCAACACTGGTGATTTTTGAAAGCGCGCCGCGTCTGGAGGAAACACTGGCCGATATAGAGATCGTTCTGGGCGACCGGGATGTTACCGTCCTGCGCGAACTGACCAAGATGTTTGAGGAAATCAGGCGCGGCAAAGCCTCGTTGCTGCTGGCGCATTACCGGGAAAATGGTCAGCCCAAAGGCGAGATCGTTCTGGCTATCGCGCCGCCGCCGGAAATGATTTTCAGTGACGATGAGTTGAGTAATAAACTTAAAGCAGCACTTGAAACGATGGGCACCAAGGAAGCCGCCGCGCATGTGGCGGAAGAAACGGGCGCTTCGCGCAAGGTGCTATACGAAATGGCGTTGAAGATTTCCAAATCATGAAAACGAAAAAGACAGCCAAGCAAAAAGCATATGGGCGCGGATTATGGGCCGAGTCGCTGGCCGCATTGTTTTTGATGGTGCGCGGGTGCCGGATTCTGGCGCGGCGCTATAAAACGCCTGTGGGTGAAATCGACCTGATCGCCCGCAAGGGTGATACGCTTTTGATGGTTGAGGTTAAGGCAAGAAACAACTTGGGAAGCGGCGTGGAAGCTGTTGATATCAAAACGCAAAAGCGAATTGAAAATGCGGCGCGGTTTTTTGTGTCCGCGCATCCGCGCTATCAGAATTTTACTGTTCGTTTTGACGTTGTGGCCGTGGCCAGACCTTTTCGCTTGCGGCATCTGGACAATGCCTGGCAAGCCCGTTCATAATGGGCCGAAGTTCTTGTGGCCTTAATTCTTAAGGATTCCTGCTCATGAAAAAATCTCTGTCGGTTCCGCTTTGTGTTGTTTGTCTTGGACTTAGTGCCGTATCGCTTTCCTCCTGTGCGGGGGCTCTGCTCGGCGCTGGCGCGACGGCGGGAGTCGCAGCGGCCAGTGAAGGCGGGATATCCGGCGCGGCTACGGATGCGAGCATCCAGATCCAGATCAACGATTTGTGGTTCCGTCATGACGTGAGCATGTTCAGGAAGCTTGATCTGACGGTAACCGGGGGGCGTGTCCTGATTACCGGGATCGTGCAGAACCCCGAGCACCGCGTCGAGGCGGTCAGGCTGGCCTGGCAGCCCAAGGGCGTAAAACAGGTCATCAACGAAATCCGCGTTGCGCAAAGCGAGGGTATAAGCGGCTTTGCCAAGGACGCATGGATTACGACGCGCCTGCGCACCGAAATTACGCTCAACCGGGATATTTTTTCGATCAACTACACCATCGATACGGTGCAGGGAACGGTTTACCTGATGGGCGTGGCGCAAAACCAGCTTGAGCTTAACCGTGTCGTTGAAACCGCACGCAAAATCAGCGGTGTGAAGCAGGTCGTCAGTTATGTGAAGATTCGCGGCGAGGGTGTGCCGGATGCTTCACCATCGCCCGAGTGGGATACCAGTGCGATGCCA
This sequence comes from Micavibrio sp. UBA5703, assembly GCA_002420015.1. Classification (GTDB taxonomy): domain Bacteria; phylum Pseudomonadota; class Alphaproteobacteria; order Micavibrionales; family Micavibrionaceae; genus UBA5701. The sequence continues at coordinate 28,290 of DIHF01000012.1, read as the reverse complement.
CCGCCGCCTGCGGATAATATGCAGGGGCAGCAATGGGATCAGCAGCCCGTATATTCGCAGCCTGTAGACTCGCAGACATCGACATCCGGTGCCGGTGTGAAGCCCGTGGATTCCGAAAGTCTTATAAACGAGCCGTACTAGATGAGTTTTACGGGCGCAGATATTTCCAGCGATCCCAAGAAATATCTCGAAGCCGTTGGCGTGACCGAAGATTCGCAGGTCGATATAGCGGCGGCCGCGCTGGCTTTGGCGGCGGTTGAGCGGCCCGGATTATCGCTTGAGCGTTTTTCCATCCATCTGAAAAAGCTGGACATTGAGGTTGGCGAGCGCCATGCAGCGCTATTGGAAAGCGGGGCGGATGACAGCGTCGAAACCCGGCTGGCGGCGCTCAAGCATGTGCTGGTCGACAGTCACGACTATGTGGGTGACGAGTTGACCTATGACAATTTAGAAAACGCCAGCCTGATCGGTGTGATTGAGCGCCGCAAGGGAATGCCGGTGGCGCTTTCTATTCTTTATATCCACGCGGCCCGCTCGCAGGGCTGGGATATTGCAGGGCTTAACATTCCGGGTCATTTTGCCTGCCGGCTGCAAAAGGACGGGCGCATTCTGATTTTCGATCCGTTCAACCGCTGCAATGTGTTGCAGGCCTCGGATATGCGCAGGCTGGTGAAAAAGGCGCTGGGCGATCACGCAGAGTTGTCGGCCGATTATCACAATCCGATACCGAACAAGAGTATTTTGATCCGGCTGCAAAACAATATCAAATTGCGCCGGATCGAGATGGAGGATTACGAAGGCGCGCTCAGGATCGTCGAGATGATGAGTTTGATCGCGCCGGAGGAATACCGCCTGTTGCTCGATGCCGGGGTTTTGCACGCCAAGCTCGAGCATCATGAATCGGCGATCTATGCGCTGGAGAATTATATAAAACAGGCGCCGGACGCCCGCGACCGTTACGATGCGGCGCAGTTGCTTGAGCAGATCAAGGGCGTTTTGCCCCAAAAAAAATGAATCAAAAATAAAACATTGATAAAAATGCATTTCCCATTGACAGCCCTTGCAAGCGGGCAGGGAAGGGAATATTACTATGTGGCTCCGGGGTGCGAATCGTTTTGCGCCGCAGAGTGTTCTGACAAGTTTCATATATTTTAAGGAGATGTTTCCGATGATGTCCCGTTTGCTCATGATTTTTGCCGTGATGGTACTGGTAACCGCCTGTTCCAGCGATGACGAAGCCACGATGGAAGACGGCGCTGCCGTTGGCGCGCCGGGCGAGGGCATTGCGGCCGGTCCTCTGGACAATATCTATGGTAATGGCGACGGACAAGGTAGCGCCGCTCCGGGCACGCAGGCCGATCTGGTTGTCAATGTCGGCGACCGCATCTTCTTCGGCTATGACCGCTACGACCTGACGCCGGAAGCGCGCACGATTTTGGACAATCAGGCAAACTGGATGCGCCAGTATCCTGATCTTTCGGTCACGATTGAAGGTCACGCCGACGAGCGCGGCACCCGCGAGTACAACCTTGCGCTGGGTGAGCGCCGCGCCAATGCGGTCAAGAGTTACCTGACGGCGCTCGGCATCAGCCCGCAGCGTGTCAACACGATCAGCTACGGCAAGGAGCGTCCTGCCGTTCCGGGTTCCGACGACACGTCATGGGCTCAGAACCGTCGCGGCGTAACGAAGGTAGATTAATAGGGAAAGTTGACTCTCGCTATGCTTATGCCGACTTCAGGCAAAAGACGTATCGCGCTTGTGTTGACCTTTCTGATCGGAACGGCCGGTTTTTCCGGCCTTTCCTTTTCGGGGGCAAGTGCGCAATCTCCTGATGAATTGCAGGACCGACTGGAGCGTCTGGAAACGGATATCCAGACCTTGGGGCGTGCCGTTTACAGCCAAGGTGGCTCGGGCGGCGGCGGTTATACGGGCGGTGGCGGCGGCGGCAGCCCTGAAGCGGCAAACGCCGAGGTGCGCATTCAGCAGCTTGAAACGGAAATTCGTGGTCTGACCGGCCAGATCGAACAGCAATCCTATGAAATCCGCCAGTTGAAAGAGCAACTGGAAAAGGTGACGGGTGATATGGATCTGCGCCTTCAGGATCTGGAATCCGGACGCGGCAGCGCACCCGCCGCAACGAACAATCCGCCCCAGCCGAATTATATTACCAATCGCCCGTCCGCGCAGACGCCGCAAACAGGCGAAGTGCCGCTGGAGCAGTTGCCGGAAGAAAACGTTATTCTCGATACCCGCAAGCCGCCTTATGTGGCCCAGGGTGCAACGGGCAGCGGCGGCGACAGTAATCTCGGCACGATAAGTCAGGACGGCTATCCTTCATCCGGCGGCGGAGCCGATCAGGCGGCGGCGGCATATGAGAACGCTTTTGCCTTGCTCAAGGGCGGCAATTTCGATGCGGCGGAAAAGGAATTCGGCAAGTTTCTTGAGCAATATCCGAACCATGTATTGTCGTCGAACGCCAAATACTGGTACGGCGAAACCTTTTACGTGCGCGGCGAATTTGAAAAGGCCGCCCGCATTTTCGCGGAAAGCTATCAACTGGCCCCGCGCGGCGCAAAGGCGCATGATAACCTCCTGAAGCTCGGCATGTCGCTGGCCGGCATGGGCAACAAAAAGGATGCCTGTGTGGCGCTGCGCCAGCTTGAAAAAGAAACCCAGGGGGCAGCCACCCCTGTTCTTCGCCGCGGCCAGCAGGAAATGCAGCGTATTGGTTGTTAAGCTTTCCATTTTTTAAACCACAGATGGACACAGATAAACGCGGATAAGAAAAACACTGCTTTTCCCGCGTAAGCGGGAATCTTGTGTTCTTGCCCCTTAAAGATCCCCGCTTGCGCGGGGAAGGCAGAAGTGAGGATTTGAGTTTATCCTTGCCTATCAGCGGTTTCGAAAAACTAATCTTTGCGTCCTTTGTGGGTGTGGCGTTTAAAAATCACTTTTCTTTATTTCGTAAAGATGCTTTTTAAAGTCCTTGAGAGGGAACAAAAAACATGGCCGAAGCGGTGTTGTCACTGGATGAAGAGCGGGTGCAGCCTTTAACGACGGCGGCGTTTGCGGTGTTGCTGTCGGGCGGCTTTACGCAACTGCTGGCCGGTGTTGAGAAAATCGCCGTTGGCGTGTCGGGCGGGCCGGATTCGATGGCGCTGGCGCATTTGCTGTGCGAATGGGCGCTAGCGCAAAAAGCCGGGCCGGAGGTTCATATCTTAAGTGTCGATCACGGCCTGCGCCCCGAGGCCGCACAGGAATCCGTGCAGGTCGGGCAATGGGTGAAGGATTGGCCGCATGCGGTTCATGCGATTCTAACGGCGCATCCGGAACCTGCCAATGAGCCATCACCCACCATCCAAACACGGATCATGGAAAATAGCAGGGGTAGGAGATACGATGCTTTCGCGAAATATTGCAGGGCGCAGGGTATCCGCCATCTGTTCCTTGCGCACCACCAGGACGATCAGGCCGAAACGTTTTTATTCCGCCTGTCGAAAGGAAGCGGTCTTGACGGGCTGGCGGCTATGGCCCCGGCACAGGATTACAGCGGCGCTTTGACGCTGCTGCGGCCTTTGCTGACGGTGCCCAAGGCGCAGTTGATTGCGACCTGTGAGGACCGGAGCCTTTCCTATATCAACGACCCGAGCAATGAATCTGACAAATATGCACGGCCCCGCCTACGCAAGGCGCGGGAGGTGCTTGAAGCCGAGGGGCTGAGCGCCAAGCGCCTGTCGGTGACGGCGATGCGGCTGGCGCGGGCGCGGCAAGCGCTCGACGATATTGCCGAAATGGCCTTGATGGACATAGCAATAGAAAAAGAGCCGAAACGCATCGTATTGAATTATACCGTGATGAAAGCATGGCCCGGCGAGATCGGTTTGCGGGTCTTGATCAAGGCGATGAATGCGCTTGGCCGGGACAGCGATTACGGCCCCCGCATGGAAAAGGTCGAGGATCTGTTCGAGGCGCTGATGCTGGAGCCGGATTTCCGGAAACGCACCCTGGGCGGGGTGATAATCGACCGTGATGATAAGAAGAGCTGTGTAATTTTACAGGTGGAAAAACAATAAATTGTTTGACATATTTTTGATTTGGGCTAGAAAGCTTGCATTGTTAAACTAATGGCCAGATTTGGGTGGTAAAGAATGTTCGGCATGAAACGATCACAGGAAGGGGAAACCCTTACACAAGGGGAGTTTTTTCAATCCGTTAGACAAAACGCGTCGCGCCATGGCTTTGGCGTGTATAAAGAGGGTCCACACGTCGTGCTTCGGAGAATTGACGGGGACAGCGTAGCAGGGTTGAGGTACGTATTCAAAAACGCCAGTAACTTGAAACCTACGACGCCGTTAAGTCAGGAAGTGGTAAATGATTTGATGGTACGTTTTCCCGAATGTTTTCAGTCATAGGGCTTTATCCTTGTTTCCTTGGACAGGGGTGTTATTTATCTACTAGACTATAATCATACAGGCACGAAAACCCTGCGGCTTTGATGGCGCGGGGTTTGCTCTTGGAAAGCGAAAGGCGGGCGTCTTGAATACATTCGGCAAAAATATGGTGTTCTGGCTGGCGGTCGGCCTGTTCCTGATGTTCCTGTTCAACGTCTTTCAGGGCTCGCAGCAGGGCACGGTGACCAGCCGCGACGAGATCGCCTACAGCGATTTCATGGCCGAGGCAAAAGCCGGGCGCATTTCCGATGTCGTCATTCAGGGCGAAGAGGTCAAAGGCCACTACGCCAGCTCCGGCGAGCAGTTCAAAACGCAGGTTCCCCCCAATGAAAATGTCGTGGAGCGCTTGACCGGTACGGGCGTGAAAATCGCCGCCGAGGAAGTCGCGCCCGAGCAATTGAGTTTTCTGAGCATTCTGGTTTCGCTGCTGCCGGCGTTTTTGATTATTGGCGTATGGATTTTATTTATGCGCCAGATGCAGGGCGGCAAGGGCGGCGGCGCGATGGGTTTTGGCAAGTCCCGCGCCAAGATGCTGACCGAAACGCAGGGACGCAAGACGTTCGAGGACGTGGCGGGCATTGAAGAAGCCAAGCAGGAGCTGGAAGAGGTCGTCGAATTCCTGAAAGACCCGCAAAAGTTCCAGCGCCTGGGCGGGCAGATTCCCAAAGGCGCGCTGCTGGTCGGGCCGCCGGGAACGGGCAAGACGCTGGTCGCACGCGCTGTGGCCGGAGAGGCCAACGTGCCGTTCTTTACGATTTCCGGTTCCGATTTCGTCGAGATGTTCGTTGGCGTCGGCGCGAGCCGCGTGCGCGACATGTTCGAACAGGGCAAGAAAAACGCGCCTTGCATTATTTTCATCGACGAGATCGACGCGGTCGGACGTCACCGGGGCGCGGGGCTTGGCGGCGGCAACGACGAGCGCGAGCAGACGCTTAACCAATTGCTGGTGGAGATGGACGGGTTTGAATCCAACGAAGGCGTGATTATTCTGGCCGCCACGAACAGGCCGGATGTTCTGGACCCGGCGCTGCTGCGTCCGGGCCGTTTCGACCGCCAGATCGTCGTGCCGCTTCCCGATGTGAAGGGCCGCGAGAAAATCCTGAAGGTCCATATGAAGAAAGTTCCGCTGGCCGCCAATGTCGATGCGAGCGTCATTGCACGCGGCACGCCGGGCTTTAGCGGCGCGGATCTGGCCAATCTTGTGAACGAGGCGGCATTGCTGGCTGCCCGCTACAACAAGCGCGTGGTCAGTATGGAGGATTTTGAATCCGCCAAGGACAAAGTCATGATGGGCGCGGAGCGCAAATCCATGGTCATGAGCGAGGAAGAGAAAAAGCTTACAGCCTATCACGAGGCGGGGCATGCCATCGTTACAATTCACGAACCGGCCTCCGATCCGATCCACAAGGCCACCATCGTGCCGCGTGGCCGGGCGCTGGGGCTGGTCATGCGCCTGCCGCAGGGCGACCGCCTGTCGATGGCCAAGGAAAAACTGCATGCTGATCTGTCGGTTGCGATGGGCGGGCGCGTGGCGGAAGAGCTGATTTTTGGTGCAGAAAAAGTCACGACCGGGGCCAGCAGCGATATTTCCATGGCCACCAACATGGCGCGCAAGATGGTGTGCGAATGGGGCATGAGCGAAAAGCTGGGGCCGCTGCGTTACGCTTCGGATCAGGAAGAGATATTCCTCGGCCATTCCGTGGCGCAGAGCAAGAACATGTCCGATGAAACGGCAGCGCTGGTGGATTCGGAAATCCGCCGCATCGTCGAGGACGCGTATAAGCGCGCCACGAAAATCCTCAAGGACAATATCGACGAGTTGCATAAGCTGGCCAAAGCCTTGCTTGAATATGAAATGCTCACGGGCGATGAGATCAAGGATCTTCTGGCCGGCCGCCCGATCATCCGCGATGATGCAGATGACGAGCCGAAAGACACCAAGCCCAAATCCTCCGTCCCCTCCAGCGGCAAAAAAGGCGGCGGGGTCAAGGGCGGCGAGGTGCCGCAGGGCGTATAACAAACCACAAGGAGTTTAACCATGAAACGTTTCGCGTTGCTGTCATCCGTTCTTGTCGTTTTCCATTCCGGCGCTTCCCAAGCCGCGCCCGAGATGGCCTGCACCGAGATGGCGTGCATCGACGGGCTGGTGCTGAACGTGCATCCGGACCGGACATGGCTGCCGGGGAATTATGAGTTCACATTTAAACTCGACGGGCGCGAGGTTCACTGCATGGGCGCATTGCCCCTGAAATCTTGCGAAGTCGGACCAAGCGTCCAGTGCGACGGCGAGGGCGTCCAGATCACGGAAAGCGGCTGCGCCATGCCGCCGGAAACGCACGGGTTCGGCAGTATCACCTTCAGCGAAGCGCCTGCTGCGGTGGATATCCGCATCGTGCATGAAGGTAATGTGCTGGCCGAGCGCAGTATCTCTCCGGCTTACGAAACCGTACGCCCGAACGGCCCGGAATGCGAACCTTCTTGCCGCTCCGCCAGTGAAGACCTGTTTCCACGCGGGTTGTAGCCATTCTTTGTTTGACATAATAGTTTATTGATGATAGTATGCTTCCGACAAAGTTTGTGGGCGGTGTGCTGCTATGTATTCTCTCTCTGACAGGTTTTTTTGCTCGGGGTATTTGTGGAAAGCCGTGGCGGCTTTTGGAAGGGCGGCGGAGTCATGCGGTTTAAACCTCAAGCCTCCTCCGTTGCAGGTTACCGAGTACAAGCTTTCCACAACAAGATGGCCGCAACATTACGAACCGTTAAAAGTGGCTATAGCATCCGACTTTCATGTGGGCTGTTTGACGGCCAGCCCTGACGCGGTAGAGAACGTTGTAAGCCGCATCAACGCGCTTCAGCCTGATTTGATACTTCTTCCCGGCGATTTCCTGAACTCCCCTTACGGGCATGATGGTGTCTATATCGAACCTGAAATTGTGGGAGATATCTTTGGAAAATTGCAGGCACCTTGCGGCGTTCATGCCGTGCTTGGCAATCATGACATTTACGAAGACCCGCAAGGATTGCATGATAGTTTGAGAAAAAACGGCATTAACGTCATGTACAACAAATCCGTGATTGTGCGTAAAGAAGAAAGCGAATTTGTCGTCGTCGGGGTTGGTGATTATACAACCGGGCACCAAAACTGCGTTTCCGCTTTTTCAGGCATATCCGGCGTACACCCAGTCATTGCGATGGCGCATAACCCCATGAGTTCTCATGACATGCCCGAAGGAATTGTGGCCAGCGTGTCTGGCCATACGCATGCCAAGCAATTTAAAGTTCCCGGCATAAAGCAGCCCACACTCAGATGCCCGGATGAGGGGTTGGCTTACGGCATGGTACAAAAAAACGCCAACCCGGTTATCGTGACAAGTGGTATTGGGACAAGCCTGGTTCCTTACCGCAATGTTGCACCTGAAATTGTTCTGTTGACGGTTGAGCCGAAGTGATTGCCGCAGGTTCTGGTATATTCACAAATATGCAATAATTTCTAGTAAATCCAGAGTTTTGAGGGTATAAACCATCCCCGTAAACCGCAGAGCAAGAGGAGCGCGGCAGCAACCATGACACGGCGTTATTTCGGCACAGACGGCATACGCGGACAGGCCAATACATTTCCGATGACGGCGGAAATGGCGCTGAAGGTTGCCATGGCCACCGCCGTGGTGATGCGCCAGCGCCGCAACGGCAGCCATACCGACCGCGTGGTGATCGGCAAGGACACGCGCCTGTCGTGCTATATGCTGGAGCAGGCTATGACCGCCGGATTTTTGTCGATGGGGATGGAGGTCATCCTGACTGGCCCGATCCCGACTCCAGGTATTGCAAAATTGACCCAAAGCCTGCGCGCCGATATCGGCGTGATGATTTCGGCCTCCCACAACTCCTATCAGGACAACGGGATTAAACTCTTTGGTGCCGATGGCTACAAGCTGGGCGACGACATCGAAAAAGAGATCGAGGAAAAAATAGATCAGGACATCAATAGCTTTCTCGCCGCACCGGCGGAGCTTGGCAAGGCGCAGCGCCTTGACGATGCGCTCGGGCGCTATGTTGAATCGATTAAGCACACTTTCCCGAAAGGCAAAAGCCTTGACGGGTTGAAGGTCGTTGTCGATTGCGCGCATGGTGCGGCGTACAAGGTCGCGCCTATGGTGCTGTGGGAGCTGGAGGCAGACGTGATTGCTATCGGCTGTTCGCCCGATGGCCGCAACATCAACAAAAATTATGGCGCGACAGCCACGGAGAACCTGCAAAAGGCCGTGGTTGAAAACGGCGCGCATATTGGTATGGCGCTGGACGGCGATGCCGACCGCCTCATTATGGTCGATGAAAAGGGCAGCAAGATCGACGGCGACCAGCTCATGGCCGCGCTGGCGGTTTCGTGGAAAGAGCAAGGCTTGCTCCGCAAGGACGGTATCGTCACGACGGTGATGTCTAATCTGGGCATGGAGCGTTTTCTGGCCGGCAAGGGAATAAAGATGGAGCGTGCGGCCGTCGGCGACCGCTATGTCGTCGAGCGCATGCGCGAGGGTAATTATAACCTTGGCGGCGAGCAGTCGGGGCATATCGTGCTTTCGGATCATTCGACCACGGGGGACGGTCTGCTGGCGGCGCTGCATGTTCTAGCGCTGCTGGATGGCGGGAAGAAGGCGGCGAGCGCAGCGCTCAATGTGTTCAAGCCCATGCCGCAAATCCTGCGCAGCGTGCGTTTTGAAAACGGCGCGAAGCCGCTGGACAACATACAGGTGAAGGACGCTATCAAGGCCGCCGAAAAAACCCTCGCCAATGACGGGCGCGTTCTGGTGCGCGCTTCGGGCACGGAGCCTGTCATTCGCGTCATGGCCGAGGGCGAAAACCCCAAAATCATCGAAAATGTCGTTGGCGATTTATGCGCGGCGATTGAAAAGGCCGCGCAAAGCGCCTAGACTCACAGGGTCTTAAGGGGTTTTTCCATGGTTGCCCAGATTTTATGCATAGGCCAGTCCGATTCATGCGCGGGGACCGGCATTCAGGCCGATATCAAAACGGCGATGGCGTTTGGCGGCTATGCGGCCACGGCTGTAACGGCGGTGTCGGTACAAAACACGCAAGGCGTCTATGACATTCACGCTATCCCGACCGATGTGGTGCGCCACCAGATTGAAAAAGTTCTCGACGATCTCAAGCCCAAAGTCATCAAGTCCGGGATGCTGGGCAATACAAGGACGATCGACATGTTCGGCGATATTCTCGACAGGTTGCAGGATACGGACATAAAGGTTGTCATCGACCCCGTCATGACCAGCCGCGCCAGCGGTTCGATCATGGACAAGGAAGCGCGTGATGCGCTCAAGCGCCGTTTGCTCATTCGCGGCCATGTTTTGACGCCAAATATTACGGAGGCGCAGGACTTGTCCGGTATCCCAAAAATCGTCGATGTCGAAGGTATGGTCCATGCCGCCGAAACTCTGCGTACACTGGGGGCGCAGACGGTGATTTTGAAGGGTGGTTTATTGGCTGACAATCATATCTACGATGTTCTGGCCGATGACGAGGGCACAAAAATTTATCAGTATAACCGCATGGAAAGCCGGGCTACGCACGGCGCGGGGACGACTTTATCCGCCGGAATTGCCATGGGGCTGGCGCAGGGGATGAGCCCCCGCGATGCCTTCTCGCGGGCGCGGGCCTTTGTCCACAAGGCCATTCAGGAGGGCGAGGTTATCGGCAACGGCTTTGGCCCCTTAAATCACAAGGTTTCCCTCGATAATCTGGTCAAGCCCCTGAAGGTGTCGGCGGCTTAACCTGTTGACATTTTGCGGTTTTTGCCGTATCTCACTTAGGGATACACGATCCCCCGAAAATGAAACAATGACCAAGCAAGACACACATTTGGCTTTATTGCCGAGCGGCTTTGTCGACCTTCTGCCGCCCGAAGCCGGGCAGGAAGCGTGGGCCATCACCATCCTTATGGAGCATTTCGCAGCCTTTGGCTATGAGCGCATCAAGCCGCCGCTGGCCGAATTCGAGGACAGTCTTCTCGCGCCCGGTCCCGGCGCTTCGCTCGCGCATGAAACCTTCCGCCTGATGGACCCGGTTTCGCACAGGATGCTGGGCGTGCGTTCCGACATCACGCCGCAGATTGCACGGATTGCGTCTTCGCGGCTGGCCAGCGCGCCAAGGCCGCTGCGTCTTTCTTACGCCAATGACGTGCTGCGCACAAAGGGTAGCCAGCAACGCACCGAGCGTCAGTTCTGTCAGGTCGGCTGCGAACTCATCGGTGCCGAAGGGGCGGAAGCGGAAATTGAAATCTGCATGCTGGCGCTTCTGGGGCTGCACGATCTTGGTCTGAAGAACGTTACGATCGACCTCACAATTCCGGGTTTGGTTTCGGCGCTTCTGATCGAAAGCGGTTTCGATGGAAAGAAAATGGCTGGTGCACAGGCAGCGGTCGATGCCCGCGCCCGTGACGCCATCGCAAAAATAGGCGGCTTGGCTGGGAAATCGCTCAGCGCACTGCTTGAATCGGCGGGCGAAGCATCCGCTGCCTTGAAAAATCTTTCCGCTGTGAAACTGCCGGCAGCGCTGCGGGGCGACATTGAAAACCTGCGCGCCGTTCATGAGGGGCTGGCACGCGGTATGAAACAGGCAGGGCTTGAAGATTTTGCGGTTACTATCGATCCGCTTGAAAGCCGGGGCTTTGAATATCATAGGTCCATAGGGTTCACATTATTTGCCAAGAGCGTGCGCGGCGAACTGGGGCGCGGCGGGCGTTATGATGTGCGCTTTGGCGTAGCAAAAAAAGGGGAATGCGCAGCCGGATTTACGCTTTACATGGATACGATCCGCAAGGCGCTGCCGCCGCAGAAAAAGAAACAGATTGTGCGCGTGCCGGCCGGGGAAAGCTGGGCTGCGATCCGCACGATGCAGGAAAAAGGAAAAATCGTTATCCGCGACACGGCGGCGCGGAGCAAAAAGAAAACAAAAAAACCGGGAAGGAAAAAATAAATGGCAAGCGTAGCGGTGATCGGGTCGCAATGGGGCGATGAGGGAAAAGGAAAGATCGTCGACTGGCTGTCTTCCCGCGCCGATGTCGTCGTACGCTTTCAGGGTGGGCACAACGCCGGACACACGCTGGTGATTGACGGGAAGACGTACAAGCTTCACCTTTTGCCATCCGGCATTGTCAGGAAGAATAAATTCTCGATCATCGGCAACGGCGTTGTCGTTGATCCGTGGGCGCTGTTGAAGGAGATCAAGGCAATCCGCGATCAGGGCGTCGACGTCACGCCGGATAATCTGATGATCGCAGAAAATGCCACTTTGATTCTGCCTGTTCATTCGGTTCTTGACGAAGCCATGGAAAAGGCGCGGGGCAACGACCCGATCGGCACCACCAAGCGCGGTATCGGTCCGGCCTATGAGGACAAGGTTGCGCGGCGCGGCATACGGATTTGCGACCTTCGCGAGCCGGACGTTCTGAAGGAAAAGATCGGTAATATGATGCTGCATCACAATGCGCTTCTCAAGGGGCTGGGTATGGATACCGTAAGCGCCGATGAAATCTACAGCGCGTTGATGAAGGTACGGGACGAGATTTTGCCTTATGCGGGTGTTGTCTGGCGCGTGCTGGACAAAATGCGCCGGGAGGGCAAAAAGATTTTGTTCGAGGGTGCGCAGGGCATGATGCTGGATGTCGATCACGGCACTTATCCTTTTGTTACATCGTCGAACATGCACGCCGCGCAGGCCGCGACCGGATCGGGCATGGGGCCGGATGCGGTGGGATATATTCTCGGCATTACGAAAGCCTACACAACGCGGGTTGGTTCGGGGCCGTTTCCAACAGAACTGGAAGACGATGTTGGAAAATATCTCGGCGAAAAGGGCCATGAGTTCGGCACGACGACCGGACGTAAAAGAAGGTGCGGCTGGTTCGATGCGGTGCTGGTGCGCCAGAGCGTGACGATTTCGGGTATCAAGGGGATTGCGCTCACAAAACTTGACGTTCTGGACGGCCTTAAGGAGCTCAAGATTTGCGTCGGTTATGAACTAGACGGGAAGAAGATAGATTATCTTCCGGCCTCCCAGGCGGCGCAGGAAAAGGTGGTTCCGGTTTACGAAACCATGGAAGGCTGGAGCGAAAGCACAAAGGGGGCGCGGAGCTGGAAAGATCTCCCGGCGGCGGCGGTCAAGTATGTCCGGCATATCGAGGAGCTGATCGGCGCACCGGTAACGCTTTTATCCACCAGTCCGGAGCGCGACGACACAATTTTAATGCACGACCCGTTTGCCGGTTAATATCTGATACAATTTACTTTTTCCCTATTCGCCCGTACACTTTACGGGAGGCGCGTTGTCGCCCGAAAAGGGTTTGTCTAATGGTCGGGGAAAAAGCTGAATCTGCTGCGCGTGCCGAATCTTCCGTTGCAAAGGAAGATAAGACGCCTTCGCGCGGCAACGCCTATGCGGCTTTCGGCGATAATATCGATGTCAATTACGGCAAGCCGCTTCCGCAGTACAACAACGGTCCGGTCAAGGCGTATGAAGCGCGGGGGGCGGGCAGCGTCAGCAAAAATCTTTTTGCGCTTGTGTGCGAAAATCATCTGATGCCGCGACTGAAATCGATTCAGGCATACAAATTAATCAATAGTGCAGGGCTCCCCAAACTTGTCAGGCATGGCGTGATGTACTGGCCACCGACCAAGGAAGAGCGCTATGCGCTGGTTTATGAAGATATAAACGGTGTCCCTTTAATGGGGGAGGACAATAAAGGCGGTCTTGGCTGGAAGCAGGATGTGCTTACATCGATCGTTCTTCCTTCGCTTGCCGCTGTGTTGCAGGATATGCGGAACAAGGATTTCGTTCACGGCTGTATCAGGCCGTACAATATGTTCGGCACTGGTTCCGGCAAGATAGAAAAGGTGGTTCTTGGCGATTGTCTGTCGATGCCGCCCTCGTATTCGCAAAGTGTCGTGTATGAAACCATTCAAAGGGGTATGGCAGATCCCATCGGGCGCGGGAAAGGAGAGTTGTCGGACGACATGTATTCTCTGGGGGCGTCTCTGGCGGTTTTGATGCGCGTCAACGATCCTCTGGCTGGTCTGGATGACAAAGAGATACTGAGAAAAAAACTTGAACTCGGCAGCTTCTCGGCAATTACCGGAAGAGAAAGGATCGTGGGCGCAATTCTGGAGTTGTTGCGCGGTCTTTTGCACGATGATGCATCACAACGTTGGTCGATCGAAGAGGTGTTACTGTGGATAGACGGGAGAAGGATTAACCCCAAGCAGGCTATTAAAAGAAAGAAGGCACCAAGGCCCATCATGTTGGGTGAGAAAAAATATCTGCAACTGCCTTTCCTGGCGATGGATATGAGTGAGGATTATGCGGAGTCGCAAAAAATTATCGAGGACGGGACGCTTGAGCAGTGGCTCGAAAGGTCACTTGAAGATGATGCGACAGCCGCAAGAATGCGTGAGATTGTGAAGTCAACACAGGATTCCGGCCATGGATCGGATTATGCCGGTCGTCTTGTCAGCAACGTTGCGATGGTTTTGGATCCTTCCGCGCCCGTTCGATACAAAGGCATATCCGCATTTGGGGAGGGGTTTGGCGCTGTGTTGGCCGAACAAATGGTGCTTAAGAAGGATATCAAGTCGTACATTGATGTCATCAACAGCGGCATCGTCATAAACTGGGCGCGCGAACAGGATAATCCCTTTACCGATGTCGCAGGGATTGTCGGGCGTTTCGATGCGGCAAGAAATGCCTTGCGGCAGAGCAAGGCCGGTTACGGCATCGAGCGCTGCCTTTATATTCTCAATTCTGAATCCCCGTGTTTAAGCGACAGGTTCTCTGGGTTTTATGTTATGAGCCCTGAGGATATGGTTATTGCCTTTGAAAAAATTTGCCAGAAGGGCGACGCGCCCGGTCTTTTTATCGATCGTCATTGCGCGGCGTTTTTATCGGCAAAGGACAGGAAGGTGATCGAGAATTACCTTTATGATATCGGCGCGTCGGAAGAACATAAAAAGGTGCTTGGCAATATCAAGTGTATCGGGGCCATTCAAAGAAGGGCATCCATGCCTGCTATGCCTGCCTTGGCCAAGGCGCTGGAAGCAAGAATGCCTGCGGTTTATAAACGCTATCACGACCGCGACATGAGAGAGAAGATGGAGAAGACCATTAAGCGTCTCGCTGATAGCGGCGATATCGCCAAAATGGCGGCCCTCCTCGACAATCCTCAGGTCACGGAAAAAGATCACGGCGCTTTTCGTGCTGCCATGAAGGAATATCTGACATTGAAAAAAGAAGATGCCAATCTGGAGCTAAAACTGGCGGACAAAAAGAATTTCGGGCGGAAAACCGGGCAGGACGTGTCGGCTGTCCTCTCTAGTCTCATTTCCACCGCAATCATTTTATGTCTGGTGTTTTTATTTGTTACCGGGAGTTCGATTTTTTAGAGGCTGTAAATGGCAAGCAAAGCAAAAATTAAAAGCGGAAAGAAAAAGTCAGGCAAGCGGAAGTCTCACAAAATGAGTGCCCATGCGCAGCTTATCATGGCCGGATTTATCGTTCTTGGGACAATTTTTCTGCCGACGACCTTTTTGCTCTGTATTGGAATGTTGCCGACTCCGGCGGCAGCATTGTGGGACAGAGGAAGGAAAATGACCATCGTGGTGGCCGTTGGAGCGATGAATCTGGCCGGGTGCACCCCTTACCTTTTGAAACTATGGGCGCATGGGAACAGCTTCGACAAGGCGTTCGATATCGTGACCGACCCAAAGAATATCATCGTCATGTATGCCGCCGCTGGTGTCGGCTATGTTATAAGCTGGGCCATGACAGATATTACGGCCTCCATCCTTTACAAGCGCGGCCGCGCCCGCCAGAAGGAAATCAGGAAGATACAGGAAAGGCTCGTCGAGCGCTGGGGTAAAGGGGTTACGGGCGACGTTCCCCTCGATCCCGAAGGGTTCCCGGTGGAGTAAGTTTCAGCCGCTTAACTGTTTTTTCATATATATCGGTATATCATTAAGTTGTGTAAGTACGTGAGGCATGTCCACAAATGTGCCTGACCTGCGGATGGCTTTGGCGAGCCGTGCGAGGGGAAGAACAGAGAAAGTGGGCATGTTTTTTTATGCCTAAAAATAACCATAAGTTTTAGAAAAATGTTGGGTAAATAATAATGTTGGGTAGCTTTATAAGGCGGTGGGTAAAGGGTACGGAAGGCACGACGGCGATCGAGTTCGCCCTGCTTGCGATCCCCTATGTATTTCTGACGGTGGGCATCATCGAGCTATCGATCATGTATACGGCCGCCAGCCTTCTTGAGGGCGCGACAGGTTCCGCCGCCAGACTGATCCGCACAGGCCAGCTTCAGCAGCAGGAGGCCATGCAGCCCGAGGATATGTTCCGCCAGGCGCTTTGCGATTATGCAACGGTTCTGATTAATTGCAACGACATCCAGATCGAGGTCCAGACCCTGAACAGTTTCGACGATTATACGGGGCCGACTTTCGATGCGGACGGAAATCTTGTCTCGGCCGGGTTCGATGCCGGCGGCGCTCAGGACAACGTTCTGGTGCGCGTGGCTTACAGATATACGATGATGACGCCCTTTATTGGGCCGCTGCTCGCGGGTGCGGACAATTCCCATCTGTTCGTATCGACCATCGTCCTGCAAACCGAGCCGTACCAATTCGGAGGGGCATAACGATGACGATCAAAGCCCTGAAAAGAAAATTTTTGACAGTCTGCACAAGGTGGAGCCGCGAAGAGTGCGGCGTTGCCGCCGCCGAGGCTGCCCTTATCTTTCCCATTCTGATGACGCTTCTTCTGGGGACGTTCGATATGGGCAACGGCATTCTGAGCAACCAGAAAACCATACGCGCCTCGCAGGTTACCGCCGACCTCATCACACGCGACCAGACGGTAACCGCTACAGATCTTGAGGAAGCAGTCAGGGCAGGCGAGCTTGCTTTAACGCCATTCCCCACAGGAAGTTACGGTGTGGATATCGTCAGTATCAGCTTCGACAATAACGCGGTACCACAGATTGTCTGGCGGGAAACCAGAAACATGACGCCCAATCCCGATGTCCTTAACGATGTCGCGGCGCTGGCCGAAGCAGGAAGCGGCGTTGTCGTTGTTTCGGTTAAATATTTGTTCGAGCCGGTTTTCGCCGGATTTATCGTCGATCAGATTCCGATGCAGGAAATCGCTTTCGCAAGGGGCCGCAAAAGCGCGATCGTAAATCTTGAGTAATTAAGAATAATAAAACCCAAAAAAACCAAAGGTTAGGGGGTTAACATGACGGGTGGAAAATTTAATAGAATGATTGCGGTATGCAAAGACAAAGTGTCGCGATATCTGCGCGATACGACGGCAACTATCGCGGTGACATTCGCTATTATGGCGCCGGTCATCATCGGGTCGGCGGGTATGGCGCTGGACTTCGCGCATGCCTATCTGGTGCAGCAGCGACTTGCACAGGCGATTGACGCTGCAGCTTTGGCCGGTGCGGCATCCAGCGCGGATGCGACTGAAATCGAGCAGAAAATACAGCAGTTCTTCGATGCCAACTATCCTGAATCAAAGCTCGGCATTACCTTCGATCCTGTCGTGCAGGTGATTGGCAATGAGATCCACGTTACAGGCAATGCCTACTACGACACGTTTTTCCTTGCCCTGATCGGCATCACGGAAATTGAAGTTGAAGCCGATACAACCGTTATGCGCGAAGTGCAGGGCATTGAGGTTGTGATGGTTCTCGACAACACGGGTTCGATGGCGACCGACAACAATATCCTCAAGCTGAAGGAAGCGTCGAAGAGCTTCGTCGAGATCTTATTCGATCGCACTACCAACCCCAATTTCGTCCGCATCGGCCTTGTACCCTATGCAAACTCGGTGCGTGTCGGGAAATACGGTCTTGGCCAAAATCCCGACGGGACGACTTATGCCGATGGCGTTCCATTCGTCAACACGCCAACGGGTGTTACATACACGACAGACCACAGTAGCGCAAACTGGTACGGCTGTGTGGTCGAGCACAAGGAAACAGGCTATTCTGCAACTGCCACGCATGCTTCCGGTTCCAAGGGTCAGCTTTGGATCGATAGCGCCGGCGCATATAAGGGGCACGGCTGGAATCCGGCTGTCACGACCAATGACCCGTATCCTGACGATGTTCTCGACGAATATGAAGGCCCGTGGGATCCATATATGTATGGTCGCGTTATATCGTCGGGCCAGACGTGCAGCGCAATCAGCAGTCAATACTCCAACACAAGGTGCAGTTCGTGCCTGGGCGCCAGCAGTACCTGCAACAAGCCGAATTGCTTCTGTTGGAGGACCGACTCGAACGAAGGAACCAACTACGGTTGCCCGTATGCCAATCTGGTACCTTTGACCAGTGATGAAGAAAAGCTGCTCGAAGCGATTGGCGATCCGACATTGACCACAAGCGGCATGCAGGCGCACGGCAACACACTGGGCAATATCGGCATGGTCTGGGGTGCCCGCGTTCTCTCGCCCGAGTTTCCGTTCGAGGAAGCGCACCCTTGGGATGACGTCTATTGGAAAAAGGCTGTCGTTATGATGACGGACGGCGTTAACACCAACGACTCCAACTACTCATCCTTCTGGTTCAAGAACAAGAATGGTTTGAACACTACGGCCTATAACGATCGCTTCAAGGAAACCTGTGAGGCGCTGAAAGAAAAGGATGTGATTATCTATACAATCACATTTACTGACGGTGCCGATGGTGCGAAGCAGGATTACGAGGAGTGCGCTTCGACGCCCGACAAATACTATCACGTCGTAAATCCGGACGACCTGCTGCCGCTGTTCGAGCAAATCGCCCGCGAACTGAGCAGTCTGCATATCGTTGATTGATCGGGTTGTAGATTGAAATAACAAAAGCCCTGCGTTCACCGCAGGGCTTTTTCTTTCATGCAGGTTCTTTATTTTTGCTTCAGGTGAATACTAAGCAAGTAAAAGTCAAAAAATAACTCATGCGCATGTGTTTTGTATTTCACGCATCCATTTTTTATTGTTGAATATAGCAAGTAATTAGTAAGTAATAATGTTTTGCTCTCAAGTAAATAAACATTATGTGAAATAAATAACCGATAGATAAAATTTGAAATAAATAATCTCCTTAATTTTACTATTTACTTTTCACCTTTTTTCTTGGAAAATACATGTTCCTTGTGCGTTTTTTAACTTGGTCTTAAAGAAAAACGCGTTACCATAAAATATAACGGTTGGGGCTTCGGACGTTGTTTCGGGGCGTGGGTTTAACCGGAATTATTTTAAAAAAAATGGAGATGAAACATGTTGAAACTTCTTGCTTTGAAAGACGCTTATATTAAGGACATCCAAGGTGCGACGGCGATTGAATACGGCCTGATTGCTGCCGGCATTTCGCTGGCGATCGTGGCTGTAGTGTTCACGTTCGGCGACCAGCTTGAGACGACGTTCACAAGCATGGAAACGGCGATGTCCGATGCTAACGACCAGATCCCGAACTAAGGTTGCGGTCTGAGTACGAGTTTAAAGCCCATCCGCCCTGCGGGTGGGCTTTTTACTTCGGGGAAATCGCTTTCCAGATATTTTTCAGGTATATTCCACATAGATGTTCTCTCTGGTTCTTTTTCTTTTTTGTCTTTTGCTGGCTTTGGGGGTCGGGGTTCTTGCGGGACTTTCCGACATACGCGGCATGGTGATACCGAACGCATACAGCCTGATCATAGGCACATCTTTTTTTATCGCATTCGCTGGGCTTTATGTGGCCGGGAAGGGGCATGTTTTTGCGTCGCTGTACGGGCATCTATTGGCGGCCGGCCTTATGTTCGCGGCGACGCTTTTGATGTTTGTGACGCGCACCATGGGCGCGGGCGATTCAAAGCTGGCCACCGCCTTTGCGCTCTGGGCGGGGCTGAAGGGGCTTGCGCCTTTTTTGCTTTTTACGGCCCTGGGCGGCGGCGTGCTGGCGCTGGCGGCTGTTGTTTTACAGAAGAAAAAGCCTTTTCCTGCGCCCGCCAAAGGAAGCTGGGTTGCCCGCGTCCAGAACGGCGAAAGCAAGGTTCCTTACGGGGTTGCGATTGTTTTTGGTGCATTGGTTGCTTTTTATCAAATCGGTTATTTCAGTCCGTCCACATTGTCCTTGTTTTTTGACGTAAAGAGTTCATGATTTTTTAATCAAAGAGGTTCATTATAGGAACTGAAAGTCAGTTTATCCTTTTAAGCAATCTTTAAAATCTGCGTCCTGCGTAAGACTTTAAAAAATCAAATCCGAAAAGCCTGAAACGGGGTTTCAACATGAATAAAAATATCATGATCGTTCTTGGTGGTGCTGTGGCTGTCGCGCTGGCGGTCGCTATGCTTGTCCAGGTCACGCTGGGCAGCGCGAAAGAAGAGCCTGCGAGCGCGGAAGAGAAAATGGAAGTGCTGGTGGCATCCAAAGATCTTTCCATTGGGCGAGAACTTCAGCCCGGCGACTTGCGCTGGCAGTCCTGGCCTAAGGGCAGCGTCTTTTCCGGCGCGGTTATCCGCACGGAGGACAAGGTTGCCGACGAAGCCCTGAAGGGCCGTTTGCGCCGCGACGTTGCGGCGGGCGAGCCGGTTTTGCGCAGTGCGCTCCTGTCCGAGAGCAAAGGGAATTTTGTAGCGGCAAGTCTTGACCCCGGCATGCGCGCCGTGGCGATCAAGGTGTCTGCCGAAAGCATGGTCGGCGGCTTTATCGGTCCGGGCGACAAAGTCGATGTAATCCTGACCTACAAGGAAAAAATTTCGACCGAGGACGATGATCCCCGCGTCAAGGATCTGATCTACAAGAACCTGTCCAAGCTGGCGACGGAAACCATTCTTCAGAACGTAACCGTCGTGGCGATCGATCAATCCGCAACGCGTCCTGAGGACGAAAAGATCAAGGTTGGTAAAACCGTGAGCCTTGCAGTGGATATTCACAATGCCGAGAAGCTGGCTTTGGCCAGCGAAATGGGCGAATTGACGCTTGCTTTGCGCGGGATTGGCGACGACAAGGTTGCTGCTGAGAAATGGCCGACTATGACCGATGCGCGCCTGACCTCGATCTATGACGAAGTGCATACGGAATATGAAAAATTCAAAAAGGATTCTGGATTAAACACCAATATTGTGAGAATCTATAGTGGAGAGCAGATACAGGCTATGCCTGCCCGCTAGAGTACCTTCCCTCCACTGTAATTTCTTTCTCACTTCTCCTTTCTTCGAAGATGATTTCGTCCTAACCAAGTGAAAGAAACGAAAATGAAAAAAGTATCTATAAAAATATCCGGTCTGGCGGCCGTGGCGGTGTTTCTGGTTGCCGGGGGTTTGACATTCGGTCCTGCGGGCGATGTATGGGCGGCCAAAGGCGATAAAGGCGATCTGGTTAGCGCAGAAAGCGAGCAGCGCGTTAAGGCGCCGCTGAAGATTACGCTTGGTAAAGCGGAGATGGTCGATCTGGACGGCGATGTTTCTGATATTCTTGTGGCCGACCCCTCGATTGTCGATGTCGTGGCCATTCAATCCAGAAGGCTTTACATGGTTGGCTCCAAGGTCGGCGACACCAACGTGATTACGCTGGACGCCAACGGCGATGTCATCAAGAAGATCGACGTTCACGTTCATTACGACTTGCAGGCTATCCAAAGCATGCTTGAGGATCTTTTTCCCGACGAGCACCCGAAAGTCAGTTCGGTACACGATCAGATTTTGCTGACCGGCCGGGTTTCGACGCCGGAAGCGGCCACCAAGATCCAGAACCTTGTTGCGCATTACGTCAGCGACCTTCAGGACGAGGAGGGCACGGCGGATGAGCTGATTTCCAACCTTCTTGAAGTTCGTGGTGAGCAGCAGGTCATGTTGCAGGTGAAAATCATCGAAGCCAGCCGCAGCGTCCTGAAGGAACTCGGCCTTGAAACTGATATCAACGATGGCGATGAATTGGCGGCCACTCAGATATTCGGGGCAACCCGCTCCGCCAGTGTGACGAACGGTCATGGTAACAGTGCGGCTTTTGGTGGTGGCGCAGGGCTTGCTTTGTCGCAGGATCCCGTTGCCTCGGCGCGTGCCATTCTTGACAGCGGCATCGGCGGCATCGGCGCCATCGGACTTTTCCTCAATGCGCTTGAGGAAGAAAACATGATCAATATTTTGGCCGAGCCGAATTTGACGGCTGTATCTGGCGAGCAGGCGGGCTTTTTGGCTGGCGGCGAGTTCCCGGTTCCGGTCGGCCGTGACCAGGTCGGCAATCTTGTGATCGAATTCCGCGAGTTCGGCGTGTCGCTCAACTTCAAGCCGGTTGTTATGTCGGATAAACGTATCAGCCTGCAAATGAATACCGAAGTCTCCTCGCTCGATTTCGACAATGCGATCACGTTGGCCGATACGCAAGTGCCGGGCCTCAGCGTGCGCCGCGCCGATACGACGGTTGAAATTCCCAGCGGCGGCAGCCTGATGATCGCCGGATTGTTGCAATCCGAAGCGGTTGAGGGTATGGCCGGTCTGCCGGGTATCAGAAAGACGCCCGTTCTCGGCGACCTTGTGTCCTCCAAGAACTTCCAGCGCGATGAAACCGAGCTTGTCGTGATTGTCACCAGCTATCTGGTCGAACCCCATGCTGATGAGAACAAGGCTGCCGAGGTTCCTGCCGAGCAGCAACGTCCCCTGGCAGCGTCTTTCGCCGCCAATATGCGCCGTACCTTCGGTCTTGAAGAGGACGATGAATTGTTCGCCAAGAGCGGTGCGTTCGGCTATCTGCTCGATTAATTAAGGAGAAGTATCATGGCTCTTATTCGCAATAGCAGACTGTTCCTGTTGCTGGGCGCATTATCGTCGACGGCGCTTTTACCCGCGTGCAGCCTTTACGAGGAAGGGCATCTGACCGAAAGCAGGGTGCAGGTGGTCGAGGAAAGATTTGCCGAAGAGGTCCCTTTGAGCGCGGCTACACCCGATTATATTGCCGGGCTTGCCTATCATTACGAGAAGCATGGCGACGGTCCTGTCGATCTCAGCGTTACTTATGACCCGAAATCGCAGGTCAACACGGCTATGACCGCCGGGCAGTCGGCTGACCGTCTGGCCAAAGCCTTGCGCGCCGAAGGGGTTCGCGATGTGAATGCCGATGCTTTGCCGGTATTGGCGAACGGCGATGAATCCATTCTTCTGGTCTCCTATATGTCGTATCATGCCGAGCCACCGAAGGGGTGTGCGACCATGTCGGGCTATGAGGGTACCGACATTAAACACGACACGGATTATCGGCTTGGCTGCACCATCGAAACCATGCTTTCCAAACAGGTGTCCAGACCGAAAGATCTTCTGGGGCAGGGCCGCGTCGATCCGACATCGGACGGGCGCCGTGCCGGCAATATCGGTGAAATCTATCGCAGCGGCGTTCCGAATGAACCTTTGGAAGGGCAAACCGCTTCGGAATAACGTTTCTCTGCCTGTGACTGAGTATCTCGTGTAAAATAAAGGAGTGTAATTTTAAAGTTGTAGAATACAGGTAGAATAAATAATGAGCGAGGCGGATAATCAGGCGACATCGATATTGCTTCCAAGTGCCGGTGTAGCGGTTTACTCAAGGGATAAAGGAACGGCGGAGGCAGCGCAGGCCATTAAAAAGGACTGGCGTTTTGCGCGCGTCGGCATCGACGTTTATGACGGCGACATAGAAACAGCAATATCCACCTATCAGGAATATTCGTCGCCCGACCTTGTTATCGTTCAGACCGATACGGTCGACAGCAGCTTTACGGATCGCCTTGGCGCGCTGGCTGGCAATTGCAGCGAAGGAACCTCGGCGATCGTCATCGGACCTAAAAACGACGTCTATCTCTACCGCCAGATGATAGAAATGGGCGTCAGTGATTATCTGGTCAGGCCCGTTGCAACGGATATTCTGGCTGAAGTCATCGCCAAGGCCATCATCAAGAAGGTTGGCGTGGCCGGAAGCTCTCTGGTGGCTTTTGTCGGCGCAAAAGGCGGTGTCGGCACCACGGTGATAGCCCAGTCTCTCGCCTGGGCCGTATCGAAGACGCTCGGTCAGAAAACAGTGTTGCTGGATGGTTCGGGCGGCTGGTCGACATTGAGTGTCGGCATGGGCTTTGAACCCACCACGACGCTGTCCGAGGCGGTCAAGGCAGCTGAAAGGCGCGATGAAGATTCAATTGCGCGCATGTTGTTCAAGGCCAGCGATCAGTTAAGCGTTCTGGCCAGCGGCGGCGACGGCATGCTCTATGAAACGGTTACGTCCGCGCAGTACGAAAAATTACTGGATATGCTGATGGTGAAATATCCCAATGTTTTTGTCGATTTGTCGGCTTCCGCGCCCGGTCTTAAAAATGCCGTGCTGGCACGCGCCAACGAAGTCGTGCTGGTGGCAACCCCGACCCTGCCTTCCCTGCGTCTTGCCCGCAGCCTCTTGAATGAAATAAAGGAAATTCGCGGCGGCAAGAACGAAGGCGTCGACATGATCCTGAACATGAAGGGAATGGCGCCCGCAAACGAAGTTGCTAAGGCCGACATCGAAAGTGCCATGGAATTCAAGCCTGCTGCCGTTGTTCCTTTCGACCCTAAGATGTTTGTCGGGTGCGAAAGCGAGGGCCGGAAGCTCATTGACGACAAGGCCGGAAACGCGCTGGTTCACAATGTCCTGCTGCCTGTTCTCAAAAGGGTGCTGTCGGCCGATCTGTCGGCCGCCCATGTTTCCGAGGAACAGCCCAAAGGCGGCATCGGCAGCCTGCTAACCAAAATTACGAGAAAGTCGTAAGGAGGGCGTAGATGTTCGGAAAAAAGCAATCTGATACCGGACCTGCGAAAAAGCCTGTAGCGCCCACGGTGGGCAAGGAAGAGAAAAAACCAACTCCGCCGCCTACGCCGTCACCTCAGCCCGCTTCTGCTGCTGTTGCTGCGCCCAAAAAAGAATCTGCGGCCCCGGACAAAGTTGAAGTAAAAGAAAGCAAGGAAGGCATAAAGTCCATGGAGGACGAGCTTTCCTTAAGCGCTATCCAGAAAGAGTCCGAACACACCGCCAAGGAAAACGCGGATTCCATTACTTCCATGCGGCTCCAGCGCGCCCGAAACCGCATATGGCTTGATCTGCGCGATGGTATTGACCTCAAGGCGCTGGCGCGTATGGACGGCAAGGCGGCGCGGGAGGAAGTTTGCTCCGCCGTTGAGGAAATCGCGCGCTTTCGCAATCTCGATCTGACCCCGGCCGAATTGCAAAGCGTGGCCAAGGAATGTGCTGACGACATGCTGGGCTTCGGCCCACTCGAAGAGCTTCTGGCGCGGGATGACATCGCCGATATCATGATCAACGGCCCCGACACGACCTATATCGAGGTCAAGGGCAAGATCGAGCGAACAGGAATTAAATTCCGCGATAACCAGCACCTGACGACGATCTGTCAAAGGATCGTCGGCGCGATTGGCAGGCGCGTGGATGAATCCTCGCCGATTTGCGATGCGCGTCTGCCCGACGGCTCGCGGGTTAACGTGATTATCCCGCCTCTGGCCGTAGACGGCGCGTGTATGACCATTCGTAAATTTACCAAAGATAAATTGACGCTGGAAAAACTTTTACAGTTCGGGTCGATGACACCGAGCTGCGCCAAGCTGATTATGGCGATTGGTCGCTGCCGCGTGAATGTGGTTGTGTCTGGCGGTACGGGCTCGGGCAAGACGACGATGCTGAACTGCTTGACGCGCTATATCGAGGCTGGCGAACGTATCGTAACATGCGAAGACGCTTGCGAGCTTCAGCTCCAGCAGCCTCACGTTGTGCGGCTTGAAACGCGCCCGCCCAACCTGGAGGGCGTGGGAGAAGTGACCATGCGCGACCTTGTGAAGAACTGTCTGCGTATGCGCCCGGAACGTATTATCGTCGGCGAGGTGCGCGGCCCCGAGGCTTTCGACCTTTTGCAGGCCATGAACACGGGCCATGACGGTTCGATGGGAACGGTTCACGCCAACAACCCGCGCGAGGCGCTTTCGCGTATGGAGAACATGATTGCCATGGGCGGCCTCAACCTGCCGCAAAAGGCTGTGCGCGAGCAGATCGCGGGCGCCGTTCAGGTCATCATCCAGGTCCAGCGCCTGCGCGACGGTTCGCGTAAAACCACGCATGTGACGGAAATCACCGGCATGGAGGGCGAAGTCGTGACGATGCAGGATCTTTTTGTTCTTGAAATCCTTGGCGAGGATGATAAAGGAAAACTTATCACCCGTCATAAATCGACGGGCCTGCGCCCCAAATTCTACGACAAGGCCCGCCAGTTCGGCGTCGAGCAGCTTGTGCTGGACGCGATGGAGGAGGCTTACGGGTAAATGAGCACCATACAAATCGTCCTGATCGCCGTTATCTTTATCCTTGTCGTCGGGATCGGGATTGCTTTTACTTATAACCGGGAGGCAGAGCGCAAAAAGCGTGTGCTTTCTGCCATTCAGGGGCGAGGTGCCACGATTGGCAACGTGCCGAGCGAGCAGGACTCGCAAAACAAGCGCCGCGCCGAGATCGCAAAAAAGCTCAAAGACGACAAAGCGGAGGACGAAAAAAGCCGGAAGAAGGGAAAGACTTCAATCCCCGCTATGCTCGGGCAAGCGGGTCTTCATATCACCGTCAAGCAGTTCTGGATTTATTCTGCGGTGTCGATGGCGGCGTTTTCCGTTTTGGCAAAAGTGGTATTCCACGCCAATATTTTTGTGGTTCTGATGGCGGCCATTATAGGCCTTTTGGGTTTTCCGCGCTTTGTCGTAAAAAAACTTGCGGCTAAAAGGCAAAAGGCGTTTCTGACCGAATTTGCCGATGCGCTTGAAGCCGTGGTCCGGCTTTTAAAGGCCGGTATGCCGGTATCCGAAGCCGTGTCGATGATCAGCAAGGAATTTGAAGGCCCGGTCGGCGAGGAAATGTCGATCATCTACGATAAGCAGAAGATCGGTATTCCGCTGCACGAGGCGGCGCTTGAAGCAACCAAAAGAATGCCGCTGACTGAGATGCAGATGTTCGCAACCGGTTTGGCGATTCAGGCACAAACCGGCTCCAGCCTGTCCGAAGTCCTCAGCAATCTGGCGGGGGTTATCCGTGCGCGCTTCAGGCTCAAACGCAAGATCAAGGCGCTGTCGTCCGAGGCTATCGCTTCGGCAGGCATTATCGGCGCACTGCCCAACGTCGTGGCGGGCGGCATGTGGTTTGCCAATCGCGAGTACATCAGTATTTTGTTCACTGACCCGTTCGGCAAGGTTTTGCTCGCCGGGGCTGTGATCTGGATGATGGCTGGAATTTTTGTCATGAAAGTCATGATCAACTTCAAGATATAAGTATTAATGGTGCAATGACATGGAACTGAATAACGAAGTCATTATCACGGTTGTGAGCGCGTTGGTTGCGGCGGCATCGTTCGCCGCGTTCGCGCTGCCGTTTTTGAACAAGACCGAGAAAAAAGAACGCTATAAGTCGGTGATCGAAAAGCGGCGCAAGGCATTGTTCGAGGCCACACGCGACGGCAGCATGAACAAAGCAGTCAAGGAAGAAGCTGTATCCGCCGCTGACTCAATGGCCAGCATGTTCAAGGTCCAGAAGATGATGGGCGATATGGGCGAGAAAGTGCGCGACAAGATGCTTCAGGCCGGCATCCGCAGCCCGACGGCGCCGCTTAAATTCATGATCGCCCGCGCCGTCATTCCAATCGTGCTGTGCCTTTTGACGATGCTCGTCATTTCAAAAAGCGAAAAGGAAATCACCAGTTCCATGCGGCTTTTGATATTGCTGGGGATTGGTGGGTTTGGTTTCAAGCTTCCCGACATCCTTATCAAAAACCAGATATTGAAACGCCAGCAGGACATCAATCTTGCGTTCCCGGACTCGCTCGACATGATGTTGATCTGCGTGCAGGGTGGTATCGGCCTTGAACAAACCATCGATCGTGTTGCCGCCGAAATCGCCGAGCATTCGCCGATTCTGGCGGAGGAACTGGGGATTCTGAGCGCCGAGATGGCCATGTTGAACGACCGGCGCAAGGCGCTTCAGGATTTTGCGCGGCGGGTAGGCTCCGGTGCTGGAAAGACCTTTGCTACGGCCCTTATTCAGGCCGAACAATACGGTACGTCAATCTCACAGGCCATGCGCGTGATGGCGGATGAGTTGCGCGATATGCGCATGTCGCTGGCCGAGCAAAAGGCGGCATCCCTGCCGCCCAAACTGACCGTGCCGATGATTTTGTTCTTCCTGCCCGCGCTGTTTATCATCATCCTCGGCCCGGCCGGTATCCAGGCATCCAACTCCGGCGTCGGCGGCGGGTAGGAGGCGGAAGCCGGGATGACCGATGAATAGACGGCTCTTGGCGCGCGCGGACGCGGCGGTTAATCAACAAGGGTGGGGGTTTGTTACTGCTTCTGGGGGCCGATGACCACAGGCTCGCTTTTGGCTTCGAGCGTGGTATTCTCCGCTTCAACCTTTACGACGGGTGCGGTTTTTTCTGTGCCTTCCGCTGAAGATTGTTTCTCCGGTTTGACTTCTTCTTTTTCTTCTTCAGCCGCTGGCTCGACCTTTTCCTCTGCCACTTCTTCTATGGGCGCGGCAGGAGGTTGTTCCATCTGTGGTTCAAGATTGAGGGAGGAGGCGGCAGCGAAGGGCTTTTTGTCCGGCTTGGGCGTTCTGTGTTTGGCTTTGCCGCCGGATTCTTTCAATGCCTGAACGATGCGCAAATTG
Source organism: Micavibrio sp. UBA5703 (assembly GCA_002420015.1). Lineage (GTDB taxonomy): Bacteria > Pseudomonadota > Alphaproteobacteria > Micavibrionales > Micavibrionaceae > UBA5701. Next base: position 107 of record DIHF01000012.1, on the reverse strand, counting down.
CGCTCGACCTCCTGGCGGTTTGGCGAAACGGCGAGAGCCTTTTCAAGGATCTCGATGGCCTCATCCAGATAGCTCTGGGACGCAAGGTTCAGCGCAAGATTGTTCAT
>DIHF01000054.1:109601-110535 GCA_002420015.1 Micavibrio sp. UBA5703 | reverse complement strand
TCTTTTGTCCACACGACCTAGCACGCATAAAAATTCCTACTCCAGATATTCCGGCGGCTGTTTCATGCGTGCGAAATGTTCCGGATCGTGCTGAATAACAAGCTGGGCGCTGTTTTCACGCAAAATCTCATCCATGCGTTTGAAGGAAGCCAATGTCTGTTCACGGCTGGTATTTAAGTCCGAAATACGCCCATGTTTATAGTTTTCCTTAAAGTGATACAAGTCGCCGCTGAGGACGACTGTGCCTACATTTTTTAATTTTACCATCAATGCTTGATGGCCAGGTGTATGGCCGGGCATAGACAAAATCACCACTGAGCCATCACCATACACGTCATGATCGCCTGTCAGCTTTTGCACGTTCTGCCCATCGGCCCACTCACTCAAAAATTCAGGGTGCAGGTCAGCATCCGGTTTGGCATCCGGAGCAAACAGCATGTCGTAATCCGCCGCGCCGATTAAAAGCTCCGCGTCCTTAAATACATTCGCCTGACCGATATGGTCGAAGTGATTGTGGCTGATTCCGATTTTCTTGATGTCGGAAGGCTTGAGGCCAATCACGGCAATAGCCTGCTCGATCGTTTTTTCAATTTTGGGCTGGAACATGTCGGTGTCCTTCACGCCCTTGATAGCCTCGAGGTTAAAACCCGCATCCCAGAGCATATAATCATTGCCATGCTGAATCACGTAGCAACTGGCTACCAGTTCGAGCGGACCGGCGTAGGAGTCCGTATCGTCCATGATATTGGCGTCCAGCACCTTGATTTTGCCGCAATCCAGCGTGTAAAGGCGCGGTTCCTGATCCTCCGCCCGCGATGTCTGAACAACAGTCAATAATGCAAGCACCACAACGACCGCAGAAACAATGATTGGACGAAACATACTTGAATCTCCTTATTCGAGAGAGGAAAACTGGCGGAGAGAGAGGGATTCG